>JBAVAA010000675.1:0-2817 GCA_049585515.1 Terriglobales bacterium
GCCTTCTGCGCCCTCTGCGGCCCATAGTGGCTGGGGAATGAAGCGCGCGCTCAGCACAAACACGCCACCCACCAACGCTCCATGCAAAAACCCGCGGCGGCTTATTTGACGACTGACATTTTCGATGACTCTCATGCCGTCTCCTTCGCAGCCTGATGAATCGCCGCCCGAATCCGCTGATAGGTTCCGCAGCGGCAGATATTGCCGGCCATGGCGACGTCGATATCCTGATCACTGGGGTTCTTGTTCTCTTTGAGCAGCGCGATGGCCTGCATGATCTGGCCGGTTTGGCAGTAGCCGCATTGCGGCACGCGGATTTCCATCCACGCCTTCTGCACCGGATGCAGCGGTGCGATGCCTTCAATGGTAGTGATCTCGGCGCCGCCGACCTCTTTCATAGAAGTGACGCATGAACGTATGGCCGTGCCATTCTGGTGCACGGTGCAAGCACCGCACAGCGCCATGCCGCACCCGAACTTCGTCCCGGTGAGCTGAGCCACGTCGCGCAGATACCACAGCAGCGGCATGTCCGGATCGCCGTCAAATGTTTTCTCTTTCCCGTTTACTTTAAGACGGATCATTCATTCCTCATGAATCGCAAAATGGTGAAAATTTATTTCCATATCCTAGTCGCAGAACGGGAATTGGGAAAGAGTAGTGCAGTATTTCCCCGGTTCCGGTAGTCCGCATACGTAGCGCCGGCATCTTGCCGGCTGTCCCGAGGGCGTCCTCGCCCTCGGCTCGGCGGGCGTGACGCCCGCCGGACAGCGGCGCTACCCTTGCCCGCGCGATGCTTTCCGCAAGCGGCGTCATATAATCGTCTGTCCTTCCAGGAGGAATTTTGGCCTACGACGATCTGCGAGACTGGATCAGAGCGCTCGAACGCGCCGGCGAACTGAAGCGAATCCGCACCGAAGCGGACCCGATCCTTGAGATCACAGAAATTGCCGACCGAGTTTCCAAAAGTCGCGATCAGCAGGGAACTGTCGGGGGGAAAGCGCTGCTGTTCGAAAACGTAAAAGGCTATCCCGGCTCGCAACTTCTCATCAACCAGTTCGGATCGGCCCGCCGCATGTGTCTCGCCCTCGAAGTGAACACCCTCGATGAAATCGCCGGGCGTATCCGCGCGTTCATGGACGTGAAGTCTCCGCAAGGCTTCCTCGACAAAATGAAGATGCTGCCCATGCTTGCCGAGATGGGCAACTTGTTCCCGAAGACAGTCGCCACCGGCCCCTGCAAAGAAGTCATCAAGCGCAATAATTTTTCATTGCTCGATTTCGCTATCCTGCAGTGCTGGCCCAAAGATGCCGGACGCTTCATCACGCTGCCCTGCGTGATCACTCGCGATCCCAAAACAGGCAAGCGCAATGTAGGCATGTACCGCATGCAAATCTACGACGAACGTACCACCGGCATGCACTGGCAAAGGCAGAAAGTAGCCGCCGAACACTACCGCAACCGAATGCGAATGGAGGCAATGAACCGTGGTGTCTCATCCTTCACGTCTTCCGCGAAGGGTGGGAACACTGCAGCCGTCGACATCATGGCTCGTTCCTCCGGAGGCGCAATGCCAGCCACCGGCGATCGCCCCTCCGGCAAAATGGAGGTAGCCGTGGCGATAGGCACCGATCCCGCGCTTACCTTCTCCGCGATCGTGCCCGCGCCGCCCGATGTCGAAGAGTACATCATCGCCGGATTTCTCCGCCAAAAGCCGGTCGAGCTGGTAAAGTGCGAAACCGTTAATCTGGAAGTCCCCGCCAACGCCGAAATCATTCTCGAAGGCTACGTGAATCTGGACGAGCTCCGCACGGAGGGCCCTTTCGGCGATCACACCGGCTTCTACTCTCTCGAAGACGAGTACCCCGTCTTTCACGTCACCTGCGTCACCCACAGAAAAGATCCCATCTATGCGACCACAGTCGTGGGTAAACCGCCGCAAGAAGACGCCTGGATGGGCAAAGCTGTCGAGCGCATCTTTCTGCCGCTGATGAAGCTGACGATTCCCGAGTTAGTGGACATCAATCTGCCGATCGAAGGTGTGTTCCACAACCTGATGCTGGTCTCCATCCGCAAATCGTATCCCGGACAAGCCCGCAAGGTGATGAACGCCATCTGGTCGCTGGGGCAGGCCATGTTCACCAAGTGCATCATCGTGGTCGATGAAGACGTGGACGTAGAGGATATAGCCGACGTCACGTTGAAAGTGCTGAATAACATTGATCCTGAGCGCGACATCCAGTTCACTCTGGGGCCGGTCGATTCGCTCGACCACGCCGCGCGCCTGGCGAACTACGGCTCGAAAATGGGCATCGATGCCACCCGCAAGTGGTCGACGGAGGGCTTTGCGCGTCCGTGGCCGGATGAGATTGTGATGGACGCCAAGACTCGAACGTTGGTGGATGGGAAGTGGAAGGCGCTGGCGAAAGAGCTGGGGATAGATTAGGGTTGGTGGAAAAACGTGAAAACAAATGCGTTCTCGTCTAGAAACACAGGAAACCCGGGTTGCACGCAAAGTGTGCGAATCCTGCATGCAGTTGTGTTGCTAATGATATGGACACAACTCTCTTTCTCGCAACAAGCAGAATCATCGAGCGCTGATTCTTCCGCGTCGAGCGCAGCGCGTTTAAGCGAAATTCTTATCAAGACCCCGCAACCATATGATCCCGTCCAAATCGAAGAGGCGCATCGCAAGGCCGAAGAAATACGTGAAGCCATTCGGAAGGGAAGAGAATTCGCGGATCTTGCAAAAACCTATTCGCAAGGCCCCTCGGCGGCGCAGGGCGGCGATGTGGGATATTTCTCCCACGGCGATCTTGC
>JBAVAA010000676.1:0-1514 GCA_049585515.1 Terriglobales bacterium
GCTCAAACCCGAGGAGAACGTAGGCGTACGCCTGACATCAGGCTTCCTGTTAGAGCCCGAGCAGAGTACCTCGGCGATGGTCGTGCATCATCCCGGGGCTAAGTATTTTGTGGTGTGAGCAGTTCGAAAGTCGGGTGCCCCATCCTTCCGCGTTTCTTGCGGAAGGGTGGGACTCCACGTCGTCTTCCCTGGCGATTCGCGTCGAGGGCCGAAGAACTCAAAGAACTGCCATTTTTACATTCTCACGAAAGGAACGGATTCTCGAATGCATTATCTTCTGTTCTACGAAGTAGGCGACGACTACGTGACCAGGCGCGCGCAGTACCGCAATGCCCACCTCGAAAAGGCCTGGCAGGCCAGCGCACGCGGAGAACTAGTGTTGGGCGGAGCGCTGTCGAATCCGGTTGACGGCGCTGTCCTACTATTCAAAGGTGACTCGCCCGAGGTCGCGGAGAGGTTTGCCCGGGCCGACCCGTATGTAACCAGTGGCG
The DNA here is from genome assembly GCA_049585515.1 of Terriglobales bacterium. Taxonomy (GTDB): domain Bacteria; phylum Acidobacteriota; class Terriglobia; order Terriglobales; family Acidobacteriaceae; genus Acidiflorens. Next base: position 492 of record JBAVAA010000676.1, read on the forward strand.
CCGTGAAACGGTGGCACGTGCGGGAATGGAATACAGTCGTGGGAGAAGACTCCTCGACTCCCATCAGGCCGAACGGAGTGGCCGACGTCTCGACCAAAGACATGATCTTAAGAATGTGGAGCGGACGCGCAACTCCCGAGAAATCCGGCCAATACATCGACCACGCAACCAAAAAGGTCCTCCCCGCCCTCGCCGCGATCCAGGGACATCGCGGAGCCTATCTGCTCCGACGCGCAGTCGACGGCGCAGTTGAATTTGTCGTGCTCACTCTTTGGGACTCGATGGAAGCCGTCCGCAAATTCGCCGGAGCAAAGCCTGAGAAGGCCGTGGTGGAACCCGAAGCAAGGGCTGTCCTGACCGCATTCGATGAGTCTGTAACCCACTTCGAGGTCGTTGGTCGCTCCGGCTTCGGCAAAAACAGCAAGTTGACCTCTCCATAAGAGCGTCGTGCGCCCGGTCAACGAACAAGACTTCGGCTATACTGACTCGGTTTAATTCCAGATACCCTCAAGGAGACAGAACCCATGCTGCGTAACACTACTTTGATCGCCTGCCTGGCCGTTGCCCTGCTGAATGTCGGTTGCTCGAACACAACTACATCTGCACCCACGCCGCCTCCCGACACGCGCGCCGCCGACATGCAAGCAATCAAGGATTTCGAAGCCGCTTGGCTCAAAGACGCTAACTCCAAAGACGCCGCCAAGTGGGCCAGCTATTTTGCGGAGGACGGTTCCGCACTCTACCCCGGCATGCCGACAATCAATGGCAAGGATGCGATCAAAACGGCCATGGCGCCCTTGTTTTCCGATCCCAATTTTACGCTGACTTTCCAGTCCACTCGGACCGTAGCCTCCAAGGGCGGGGACATGGTTTATTCGCAGGGTACGTACAGTATGACCATGACCAACCCCAAGACCAAAAAGCCTGTGACCGACAAAGGAAAGTTTCTGACTGTTTACGCCAAACAGGCCGACGGAAGCTGGAAGTCGGTAGCCGACACCTACAATTCCGACTCGCCAATGT
>JBAVAA010000677.1:0-14151 GCA_049585515.1 Terriglobales bacterium
AGTTTCACCTGGCCCGTTTCAATCAGGTTCGCCACCGTACATACGACGGTCGAAACCTGCCGCGCCCGAGAGCGCCCAATCTCCTCGAAGCTATGCCCCTCGTTTAGTAGCCGGAGAGTTTGTTCCGCTGGACTTGCTTCGGTGGTCACTTTCTGCGTAGCGCGGGCGCCATCGCCAAAGTTCCGCAACGCCTGAAGAATTTCCGCGCCGTACACGTCGGCCTTCTTTTCGCCAATGCCCGGGATCTGTTTCAACTGCACAAAGTTGGACGGACGACGGCGGCAGAGTTCCTCCAGCGTGCTGTCGTGCAAAATAATGTATGCGGGAATTTTGTTTTCCCGCGCCATGTTTCGGCGCCATTCGCGCAGGTACTCGGCCAGTGCTGGATCGGCTTCCGCCGGCGCCGAATCGCGTACACGCGGCCTTTCGCGCCGTCTTTCGGAAGACAGCGTCGGGGGATAGAACGACGGTAGAGTCGGAGAAGAGGTCTGCGGAAGAGACGCTTTTCGCGTAGCCACTTCGGGCAATCTCACAATCGCGGCGGTGATCTCTTTACTCAGCCATTCCGGCCTCGAGCCGCAATTGTCGCAATTCCCGCAACGCTCCCATTTCGGAGTCTCCCCGAAGTGCAGGCAGATTTGCCGGTGACGGCAGCGCGGCGAATCCGCGAACCGGCTGATCACTCGCTTTCGCTCGGATGACCGCTCGCGCTCTGCGTCGTCCGATATCTTGCTTATGAAGTAATCGAGCAGCACGTGGTCGCGCTTCTGCCAGAGCAGCACGCAATCCGCCGCGCGCCCATCGCGCCCCGCGCGCCCCGCCTCCTGGTAATACTGCTCAATCGACTTCGGCAGCGACAGATGAACTACCGCTCGCACCGCAGGTTTGTTGATGCCCAAGCCAAACGCGATCGTGCCCACCAGCACTCGCACCTCGTCCGACATCCATCGTTCCTGGTTCTGGCGCCGCATCGGCGGCTCCATCTTCGCGTGATACGGAATCGCCGCAATCCCGCTCTCCTCGAGATATTCCACCGTTTCTTCCACCCGGCGAATTGTCGGCGAATATACGATGACGCTCTCTCCCGCATACTGCCGCAAGGCGCGGCTGAGCAACTCCATCTGCGTGCGAGCTTCGCACTCATGCACCACGTAGTTCAAATTCGTGCGATGGAAGCTTGCGATATAGAGGTGGGGATCGCGCATCTGCAACTGTTTGAGAATGTCGTGCCGCACCTGTCGCGTGGCGCTCGCGGTGAACGCCGCAATCGGAAGCTCCGGAAACTGCGTTCGCAACCGGCTTAACAAGCGGTAGTCGGGACGAAATTCATGTCCCCACTCGGAAATGCAATGCGCCTCGTCCACGGCGAAGAAACCGATCGGCACCTTGCCCAGCCAATCGAAGGTATTTTCAGCGGCCAGCCGCTCCGGAGAAAGATACAGCAGCCGGTATTCGCCGCGCGCGGCTTTCTCCATCGCCTGCCGCCGCTCCGCCGGAGCCTGCATGCTATTGATCGCCGCCGCCGGTATGCCCATCTGCGCCAGTTGTGCCGCCTGGTCCTGCATGAGCGCGATCAGCGGAGAAACCACGACTGCCGTCTTCCCCGAAATCACTGCTGGAAGCTGGTAGCAAAGCGACTTGCCGCCACCGGTCGGCATCACCACGCAAGTATCGTGCGCGGCCAGCAGGCTGCGGATAACATTCTCCTGCTTGGGGCGAAACTCGTAGTATCCCCAATAGCGCCGCAGCACTTCCGACAGGTTTGGAGCATCGGGCATTTCTGTTTGCGGACCTTGTGGGCAGTATAGCCTTAGACGTGCGGGCGAAGTCTGTGAGCCTTCGACATTCGATTTGTGATGAATCAGCAGGAACGAATCACCATCGGCGTAATCTCCGACACTCACGGCTTGCTGCGCCCCGAGGCAGTCGAAGCCCTGCACGGATCGGAGCGCATTCTCCACGCCGGCGACGTGGGCGATCCCGAGATTCTAGAAGCGCTCGGGCGAATCGCGCCGGTGACGGCTATCCGAGGGAATGTCGACATCGGTTCCTGGGCGGAAGCTTTGCCGGAAACCGAAGTTGTGGAAGCTGCCGGTGTCTCCATCTATATCCTGCACGATTTAGGACAACTCGATCTCAAGCCAGAAGCCGCTGGATTCCGCGTAGTCGTGTACGGTCACAGCCATCAACCGAAGATCGAAAAAAAGAACGGCGTCCTTTATTTCAATCCGGGAAGCGCTGGGCCTCGACGTTTTCACCTGCCGGTGAGCGTGGGGCGACTGATGATCACGGCTGGAAGAGTAAATGCCGAGTTAGTGGAGTTGAAGGCCTAACAAAAAGGCCGACTCGAAGGCCGGCCTTTTTCGATGCTTACCTTTCGCGGGCGAGGCACCCGCGCCACACTGAACCTACTTCTTCGGCGCGATCGCGTCCTTCGCGGCCTTGGCCACGCGGAACTTTACCACCGTCTTCGCCTTGATCTGAATCGGTTCACCCGTCTGCGGATTGCGTCCCATGCGGGCCTTGCGATGCGCTTTCACGAGGCGTCCTAGGCCAGGCACAACGAATACGCCATTCTTCTTTGTTTCTTTAATCGCGGTGTCTGCGAGATGTTCCAGAAAAGTCGCCGCAGTCTTGTTGTTGGAGCCGAGTTTCTCGGCGAGGTGTCGAGTGAGTTGAGTTTTGGTCATACCAGAAGCCATGAATTCCTCCTTCAGGAACTTACAAATTTGCTTGTATCCAGCGCATAATAACGCAACCGGCTGTGGAAAAGTAGTATTTTGTGCAGATTTTATGCGGTTTCCAGCAATGTACCCCTCGAAAATAGGCATAAAATGAGGGTTCTGGAACCGAAAAGCGCCGACATAGCCCATTTCGAGGCCAAAATGCAGTCTGCAGGTCAGCGTCCTGGACTACCGGTCGTGTTTCGGATTTCGCACTCACAACCTTTGCCCGCGCATCACACGAACCGCCGACCCTTCCGCGAGAAAAGCGGACCCCGGTTTGCCTCGTAACACTGCAGCGATTTTGTCTCCGCATAATTTCTCCGCATCGCCCTCAAACATCGACTGCCGAACCTGCCAAACTCTCCATGACGGATGCTCCACACGGTATTCCACGCAGCCACCACAGGGCTGCGCCGCATATCCCCAGTAGTGCTCGGTAATGAACTGCTCAAGTGAATCTTCGCCTGGCAGTCCAGGATTTCCGTCGGTTTCGAGTTTGATTCCGCTCCACGCTATTCCGTTCTGCCACCTGTAGGACACGTTCAAATTATCTCCGACCGTTCGGATTTCATGCGCCATGGGCACAGCGACATAATTTTCGTTGTAGAGCGTGCGGGCGACGAAAGCGATCGCCCGGCGCGGAACCATTTCTCGGATGAACACCACTCCACGCCGGATTTCGCTCCCCGTTTGCCGGCGCACATAAAACCTGAGGTTCACTTCCTCAAAAATCGAGTGCATCGGAATCGGCAACAACCCGAACATCTTTGTGTTAAGAAATCGAAACCCCACGATGCTGACAAATAGTTTTTCCCGCCAACGATCAAGTTCGGTGCCAGCAGGCAGGAACGGCAGAAGCAGACCGGCGTCCACTTCGTAATTCAACATGGCCAGGTGCTGCCATTGCGCGGTGAGAAAAATTCGGTCGGTGTTCACATATCTTAAGATAGCCGGACCAATTGGTCCGACTCATCGGACATCCGCTCGCAGGCTGCGTTACGGATCGTACACCACGGTGTGCATGCCGGCATGGCGCGCCGCTTCCTGCATCTGGTCAAGCTTCCACTTCTGCTCATTGAGTTGTTGTTGGATTTGCGCCACGCGCTGCAGTTGCTGCGCTTGGGACCGGTTGTACGGCCCCTCGGATTGGACGCTCCCGCCGACTGATCGAATCGAGGCGTGGAGTTGATCGATCCGCGCCTGCAAACTCGCCATCTTATATTTCTGCGCCAGGATCTGTCGTTTCCACTGATCAGCGGCGCGTTGCTGGGCCAATCGTTGTTGCGCGGACTTTTGGTCCGCTAGTCGTTGTTGCGACTTGCGCTGTTCCACCAAATGCTGTTCCGCCAGACGCTGGTCCGCGGAAGGACCCTTCGCCGAAAAAGGGTCGACGTTCGTGCTGGTCGTTGCCACCTTCGCAGCCGCAGGCGCCTGACTTGGCGCCTGGTTCCCGTTCGGATCTTTGGGAAGATCCTTGTTCGTGATCACTTTGGGCTTCGTCGCCGCCGATGTATCTACGTCGTTCTGTTTATCGCGATTTTCGCGCGCAATCTCGCCCAGCGATTGGCCATATACGACCGACTGCATCAGAATCACAATGGCAAGAATCCTCAACAACATTCGTGGCACGGTTCTGCGCTGCATAACCCTCCGGTTCGACTGCTTCCTTGTAGGGTCGGATGTTCACTCCATGGTAGCTCGATTAATTGCGGTATATAGCAACCCAAGTAACCCGTGATTGAAACCAAAGTGCCGCGCGATCATGGCCAACCGGCCATCTCCAGAACCCGCTGCGGGGTCATCCCACTTTCGCGCAAATGCCGGATGCTCAGCGCGTCGTGCCGTTTCGCGAGGCGCGCGCCGACGGGGTCCCGCACCAATTCGCAATGAAAGTAATCGGGAGAAGAACGTCCAAGCGCGCGCAGCAGCAGCAACTGACGCGCGGTGGACTTCAGCAAATCCGCTCCCCGTACGACCTCCGTGATTCGCATCGCCGCGTCGTCGACCACTACCGCCAGTTGGTAGGCGGGAACATCGTCGCGCCGCCAGACGAGGAAATCGCCGAAGTCGAACTTATTGCCGGCGACGTAGCGCTGCCGTCCCAGATTCAGATCTGTGAACTCGACCGCATCGTCGTCGGGAACGCGAAAGCGCCAGTTCACTCCCGTGGGTTCGCTCGCGACATCCTTGTTGTTATCGCCGCGCTCGCGGCAGGTTCCGGGATACATCGGCTCATCGTCATCGTGGGGAGCACTCGCCGACTGCACCAGATCCTTGCGGGAACATGTGCACGGATACAGGTGTCCAGCCGCATGCAGCCGCCGCCAGGCTTCCAGATAATGTGCCCGGCGCTCGCTTTGGGAGTAAGGGCCATACGGACCATCACAATCCGGCCCCTCGCTCCAGCAAATTCCCAACCAGCGCAAATCCTCGATCATGGCGCGAGCAAGTTCGGGGCGGGAGCGCTGCGGATCGAGATCCTCATTGCGCAAGATTAAAGTGCCGCGATTGGCGATCGCGCGTTGCGCCGCGATCCAGAAAGTGCGGGCGTGACCAATATGCAGAAGTCCGGTTGGCGAGGGCGCGAGGCGTCCGCGATACATCGCGGGACGACCGGGAGAAATATCGGGCGGCGATGGACGCACGAAAGTATTCTAGCGGGAGGCGCTGCGGCTCACGGCCCGCAAAGCGGCGGATCGCGTACAATTCCGAAGAATAAGGAGAGTGGAATGACCCAGAAAATTATCGAAGTGATCGGAACTTCAAAAGAAAGCTTTGCCAAAGCGGCGGAACAGGCGGTGGCGGAAGCGGCGAAAACTGTACGAGGCCTTAAATGGGCGCACGTCGATTCGCTCGACATGCAACTCGACGGAGCCAAGGTTCTACAGTACCGCGCCAACACAAAGATTTATTTTGACGTCGAGCACTAATGTAGCGCCGCCCTCCCGGCGGCTATCCGGCGGGCGTCCTCGCCCGCCGAGGTTCAACGCTCAATGACGCTGCAACTCTTGCACTCTGAAAAACTGGGTAAGCTGACCTGGCTGGTGCATGCCTTTTCGACGCGCCCTGGCGGAACGTCGCGCGTGTATGGCGGCAATGCGCTGAATCTTGGATTCACTCCGCATGACTCGCGCGCGGCCGTCATGCGCAATCGCCAACTTTTTCTGAAAGAACTGGGCGTCGCGAATGGACGCAAGACCTGGCCGCTGGTTTCGCTGCGGCAGATTCATTCCGATTTGATCCATTGTGTCGACCGGCTTTCGGAACCGTCTCTGGCCGGAGACGGGTTGGTCACCAATACGCCGGGTTTGTTGATAGCCGTGCAGACAGCCGATTGTCTCCCCATCATTCTGGCGGATCGGAAGCGGCGTGCCGTCGGCGTTTTTCACGCTGGCTGGCGCGGCACGGTCCAGCGGATCGTCGAGAAGGGGGTCGGTGAAATGCGAAAATATTTCAAGAGTGTTCCCCGGGACCTGGTCGCGGCCATCGGCCCGGGTGTCCGTGGATGTTGCTACGAAGTTGGCGAGGAAGTGCGCACCAGGTTTGAAGGCCAGTTTGCGTATGCCGGCAGCTTGTTCCGGGAAGTAAAGGAATCGGACCCGGTGCGGGAGAAATATCCGCTGCTGTTTCTGACAGCGCGTGCGCCCGGTCACGGCGAATTGCCGGTAAAAATCTTTCTCGATCTGGCGGAAGCGAACCGGAGGCAGTTGCTGGATGCGGGCGTGCCCGCCAAGCACATTGACATAGCGACACCGTGCACGGCGTGCCATACCGATCTGCTATTCAGCTACCGCGCCGAAAAGGGCATAACCGGAAGGATGATGGCGGTCGCAGGAATCAGAACATAGTAATCAGCAGGGTTTCCGACGTTGAGAAGTGGTTCCCGTGTGCATCGCCCGACAGAGGGTGCCCCATCCTTGCGCGTTCTGTGCGCAAGGGTGGGAACCACGACTGATTAGGACAGTGCAGTTAGGCAGTGCTGCTAGACCTTGACGCCGTCGGCGATCCGACGAACCGTGGTCGCGAATCACGCCAAATCAAAGAGCAACACTTCCGCGGCTTCCGTGCCTTTGATAGTTAGCTTTCTTTCCTCGCTTATAGCCGCGCCGTCTCCCTGTTGCAACTTCTGACCGTTCAACTCAACCTCTCCCTTGGCGACCTGCAGCCACGCGTGACGCTTGCTGCCGAGCGCCTGCGTGACCTCTTCTCTGGGCGCAAGCAGCGCCACCAACAATTTCGCGTCCTGGTTGATCTTTACCGAACCTTCGGCGCCGTTATTCGAGGCGATCAGACGAAACTTGCCGCGCTTCTCAACTTCGGGGAAGCTTTTCTGCTCATAGCCGGGTTCGTAGCCCTGCTTGTCGGGGAGGATCCATATCTGCAGCAGATGGACGGGTTCAGTCGCGGACGGATTGGCCTCGCTGTGGCGAATGCCGCGGCCGGCGGTCATACGCTGCCCGTCGCCCGGCAGAATCACCGAGCCCGTGCCCAGACTGTCTTTGTGCTCGAGCTTGCCGGAGAGGACGTAGGTGATGATTTCCATATCGCGATGGGGATGAGTCGGGAAACCACCCTTAGGCGCAACCCAATCTTCGTTGATCACGCGCAATGAGCGGAAGCCCAGCCATTTTGGATCGGAGTAGTCGTTGAAACTGAAGGTATGGCGTGTCCTCAGCCAGCCGTAATCGCCGCCGCCACGTTCACTGCTGCGCCGGAGAGTAATCATGGAGTCGCTCCCTGAATTTAGTATTTAGTCGTTGTAACGACTATTTAGATGCCGGTGGGAAAGGAAAGATTCGTGGCGCTCGCTGGACCGGCTAACTGCTGAAGGCTGCTATTCTTCCTCTGCAAATATGTCCTATCGCGTTGTTTCTCTCACCATGGCGCAGGTGCGGCAGGGAGCGCTCGGATTCCAGCGCGAGCTTGGCGCCGTGCTGGTTGAACATCCGGAAATCAGGGTCTATGCGGTAAGCCCGTTCGACCTCGAGGAACGCCGCAGGTTCAAGGATCGGTTCGGCGGCGATGTCGTTTACTTTTTCAACGACGCGGCGTATCAGGAATGCGAGCGAAGGGGTCTCAATCTACAGTTCGCGGGAGAGATCGCCGATGAGGAGCTACCCCGCCGCCGAAGTCTGGTCGTCGGCATGCCCGAGCGAACGGGCAAGGTCGACTAAACGGAAGATCGGGTGTCAGTCTTTCTTGTTTTTCTTGTGCGAGGTCTCGGACTTCGGCTTGTCGTCTTTCTTCGTTTCTTTTGTATCTTTCGTGTCTTTTGCGTCCTTGGTCTCTTTGGCTAACTTCGCGCTGCTGTCTCCTTCAGAGGCAGAGGAGGACCCACCGGAGCCCTCCCCTTTTTTCGCGTAGTCGGTCACATACCAACCCGAGCCTTTGAACTGCACGGCTGGAGCCGAGATTACTTGCTCGATAAGGCCGCCGCATTCGGGGCACTTTCGCAGTGGCTTGTCGGAAAATTTGCGGATTTGTTCGAAGCGGTGTCCGCATTTGGTGCACAGGTATTCGTAGTTGGGCATTGGTGAAGTGATTCTAGAGGCGCGGATTCATCGCGTCAATTTTATGCCAACGGCATTCTTCCCCGATCCTTTGTCTTCGCTCGCGGATTTTTCGCGGGCGGGGCGCCCGCGCCACACACTACTTAGCGTTTTAGCAGATCAACCGGCTCGTGCACGTCGTGCACCCGAAAATATTTGGCCAGCGCGGGATATTTTGCGGCGACAGCTTCATACATGGCATAAGCCACATTGCGATAGGACGCGTGTCCGGCGGGCGTGGTGCGCAGTTCCGAAATGTAGACGGCTTCGGCAAAGTCCATCTTAAAGAGCGTGCGCTTTCGGAAAGCCAGGGGGATCGCATACAGCGCATTCTGCCGCGCCTCTTCATCTCCGGCAGCCGCCAGTTTCGCCACGGTGCCTTCGGCGCGCTTCATCGCAGAATCATAATCCGAACCTACTCCCGCAGCCTCGACTTCGGGCGGTGTGTCGAAGCCGTGGGCAGTGGTGAAATCCTGCATGATCTGGACGCAGCGACGATGACGATGCATGTCGCGGAAGCCGCCGATGTCCATGAGGATGTCAAAGCGGAACTGCTGGCCCACGGAGAACGGACGCGGCAGTTCGTCGTGACGTCCGCGATGACGCAGGCCGAGATCGATGATTTCGCGGCGGCGCGCCTCTCCAACCGCTTCTATCGCCCGGCGGAGCTGCCGGTAAGAGTAATGACAATGTCCGTAAACGAGCGTGGCGGCGAGTTCGATCTCCAGTACATCGTTGTCCAGCAGATCAACCAGCGGAGCGGGTTCGATGCTGGCGCCGTGCATCAATGCGGCGGCGGCCTGCTCCAGTTCGCGGCGCGTCTCGATTTCGTAGCGATTCGGATCGGCATATTTGACCAGCGTGGGCGCGACCCGCACCTCGCGCAGGAGTTCGCGTCCGGCGCGCTCGGCGATTGCGGGCGACACCGCGCGAATCTCGGCCACCAGGGCGCGCAGCGTTTCTTCGTTTGCGTTGTAGGCCGGGGAAATGGCAGCCTGTTTCAGCAGCGCGCCTAGATCGCGGACTTCCTTGTGCGGCTGCGAAAGCAGGTGGGCGACCTGGCTTTCCAGCGTCCGGGCGTTCACGATTTCTCCGAGCGACGTGTTGGTGGCAAGCGGCAACAGATAACGCGAAATGTCGAAGGCGCGGGCGCGCAGCGTCCGCTCGTAAGTGTCCGGCTTCATTTCGGCGGGACGGGGTGTGATGCCGGCAAGATATTCAAACGTCCGCTGCGAGACCTTCTCGTAGGCCGCGAACAGGGACTCGATGGTCTCGCGATACAGCGCGCTGGATGAAATACCCGCGCCGTCATTCGTAAAACTGGGCGCGTAATAGCCGCTCTTCCTGAAGTTCTGGTAGCGAGTCGAGCGCTCCTGGCCGTCCCAGCGTTGCTCGTCGGCGACAACGATCGCAGCCAGGATGGAGAGCCGCTCAATGGCAAGCGCAATGTGGGCGAGGTCGGCGATGGAGCGGTGCCCGTACTGAAAGTAGAACGTGTTGAGAAATTTCTCCGCCTTTTGCGCGCTAATTTCCTTCAGCGACTCTTTCATCGAGAGGGAAGAGCGCGAATACTTGGCCATGGCATAGGCCTGGATCTCGGGCTCAACTCCGTACACAGCGAAAACCTCGACGGAGGGACGCGGGGTCGGGTTTGAAACGGAGGGCAAGGTCGGGGGCTCGGCCGAAATTACTTGGGACATGGGAATCATCGCAGTTTAACCCATCTTGAATGATCAAGACTTCATAGGCCAAAATTCAGGGACCACGTTAGTCCATATTGACTCATGTTGACTCAATACCCGTTAATCACTATGATTAGCTATGCTTCACAACGCTTAAGTCCTTCAAGAGTGGAAAGAATATGGAAAAGACTGGAACAAGAATTTTCACCACTCGACTACCACTCCCGCTCGCCGAAAAAGTCGACGATATTTCGCGACGCTTGGAGCGCTCCAAAGGTTGGATTCTGCAACAGGCCTTGCTGGACTGGATTGATCGGGAAGAAGAACGGACTCGCCTCACCGTGGAGGGGCTGAACGACATTGTTACGGGACGCGTTGTCGAATACTCGGTCATGCTGGACTGGTCTAACAGTCTTGACTCCGATCATCCCCTGCCGCCTCCGCTGCCACCTCCCGCACGCGGCAGATGAAAATATACTGGAGCGCCAGGGCTTTATCCGATCTGGTGCGGTTGTATGAATTTCTCGCTCCAGTGAATCGCGCCGCAGCAGCGAGGGTCGTGCAGTCCCTGACTGCCGCTCCGATGCGCCTCGCCGTGTATCCCCGCCTCGGAGAGAAGTTGGAGGAGTTCGAGCCGCGCGAAGTACGCCGGATTCTGGTGGGCAACTATGAAATGCGCTACGAGGTCCGCGAGGACGCAATCTTCATCGTCCGCTTATGGCACACTCGCGAACAGCGCTAGGCTTTAACGTCGCAGATTGGTTTTTTCCGCTTATGACTTCAGCCGATAGTCCTGTTGCGCTAATTCAAGCTACGCTTCCCGAACACATCGAAGAAGCTCGCGGTCTCTTCCTCGAATACGGCAACTCGCTGGGCTTCAGCCTTTGTTTTCAGAGCTTCGACGAAGAGGTGAAAAACCTTCCGGGAGGCTATGGTCCGCCGAGCGGCGTCTTGCTGCTTGCGCGTTGCTCAGACCATGCCGCGGCATGCATCGCATTGCGGAAGCTTGAAGACGGCATATGCGAAATGAAGCGCTTATACGTTCGGCCGGGCGATCGAGGTCGGGGCTTGGGACGCGTACTCGTGGAGCGGCTGATCAGCGAGGCGCGCCGGCTCGGCTATGGGCGCATGCGTCTCGATACGGTTGAGTCGGCTATGAAAGATGCGGTCGCGCTTTATCGCCAGATGGGTTTTCGGGAAATCGCGCCGTATTCCTCCATTCCCATCGAAAGCGCACTCTGGATGGAGTTAGTGCTGTAACGCTTCGCCGCTTCGTGATGGCTCCTAAGGATATAGGGTCCTTCGATTCCGTGATCAGAATGACAAATTTCGATTTGACTCTGCCGCCGAGTCCTAATTTGGCGGTGGTAGATGCCTGATGGCGGCCGTGGGCTTGAGCGCTGGTTGTGCCGGCCGCTCTGTCGCAGCAGGCGTGACTTGGGGCTTCGATCCAGCCTCGGATTCCGCCTCGGCAATGGGAGGCTCTGGCGTCGCATGGCCCAGAATGACGATATCGACACGGCGGTTCATTCCCCGGCCTTCCGCGGTTAGATTGGAAGCGACCGGATGATACTCGGCGTATCCGGCAGCGCTGAGGCGATCGGGAGCGAACCCGCTGCGGACGATGAGGAGTCGCACAATTTCCGTTGCACGGGAAGTCGAAAGCTCCCAGTTCGACGCAAATGTTGAGGTGTGAATCGGAGCATTGTCGGTGTGGCCCTCGATTCGCAAGCGACACTCCCGCTTGCGGAGCATATCGGCGATGCGGTCGAAGGCGGCCTGCGAGGTAGGCTTCATCTCGGCTGAGCCGCTCTCGAAAAAACCTACTTCGCGCAGACTGATGACCAGTCCATCAGGCTCGCGGCGCATGGCGACTTCCTTGTGTTCGATTTCGACCGTTAGCACGCTCTCCAGTTCCTTTTGCAATTGCGCCAGATCGCCGTTCTCCACCCGAGTGCCGAGCGATCCCTCAGGGTGAGAAGCGATGCGTTCAAGGCTTGCGGTGCGTGCCGCGTTTTCGATGGCCTGCGCTGTGCTGAAGGGCATGGGCGCCGATACGTCGATCGGCACTTCGGTTGTGGAAGCCTGAAAGACTCCCATCTCCTGGAAAGCGACTTGGATGGCCAAGGCCAGCTTGCCAACTTTTTTCTTGTCCACTTGCGAGGAGGCGTAGAGCACGACGAAGAAAGCAAACAAGAGGGTGATGAAGTCGGCATAGGAAACCAGCCAGCGTTCGTGACTGACGTGAGCGGGGCTTTTCTTTCTGCGGCTCATATGCCGCTCACCTCGCCGCTCTCTTCATTGCTCACCCCAGGCCCTTGAGCTTTCGCGAGAAAACCCAGAAGCTTCGCTTCCAATATGCGAGGGTTCATTCCCTCAAGAATGGAAACGACGCCCTCGAGCGTCATTTCGCGGATGATCTGCTCCTCGCGGATGCGGATTTTCAGCTTTCCCGATGCCGGCAGCAGGATGAGGTTAGCGGCTCCCACTCCGTAGAGGGTAGCCACGAAGGCGACGGCAATGCCCTTTCCGACTTCGTCAATTTTGTCCAGATGTTGCATGACCTGGATCAGACCGAGCACCGCCCCGATGATGCCAATGGTGGGAGCAAATCCTCCCGCCGATTCGAAAAGCTGCGGAATTTTTTCTTCCTGTTCTTCTTTGTTATCCAGTTCGAGTTCCATGATCTTGCGAAGTTCCTGCGGCTCGGTTCCGTCCACCGCGAGCATCAGGGCACGATGCAGGAAGGGTTCGCGGATGTTCGCGAGTTCTTTGTCGAGCGAAATAATGCCTTCGCGGCGCGCCTGGTTGGCGTATTTGACCAAAAGTTCGATCGTCGATGGCGCGTTGTTGGCTGGCTCGACCAACACCTGCGCCAGTTGCCGGAATGCGCTGAGCGCGACCGGCAACGGATACTGAATCAGGACCGCACCCAGCGTGCCGCCAAACACAATCATGGCGGCAGTCGGCTGGAGAATTTGGCCGATATTCCCGCCCTCCAGCATCAGGCCGAGCAGGATGCCGCCAAGGGCGAGCACCAGGCCGCCGAGGGTTGCCTTATCCACGCAGGCTCCTATTCCTCGCCCGCAGGTTGGTTATTGTCCTTGCTCTTGCCTTTGGCATTGTTATGGTCAGTGCCATTAATGGGTGGAAGAGCGGAACACGTCTCCGACCACGTTGTGATCCCTTGCAGAACCGAACGGCGAAACTGGACCACCCGGCCTAGAACATCCTCAGCACTTTCACGCACGACAATCTTGTCTCCATTCACCAGCGTGATGACGGTATCGGGGGCCTGCTCGACAAACTTGATGAGATCGGAGTTGACCACCAGGGGATGGTTGTTGAGGCGGGTGAGCTGGATCATGGTTGGCTCCTGGGAAATCGGGCTTGGGGATGGAAGAAGGCCCCGCCACTTAAAAGGCTTCATCAATAAAGATCGGCAAGACAGCGGTAGCGGTGAGAAATGACAAAAGCAGGCAGGTTACTCAAGGTCTATGCCGTTCGAGACTTGTCGAAATAAAGCAAAGACGCGCCCCGCCGATGGGAGACAGTGAAACGCAATTGGGTTCCGCAGGACAAACGGAACGAGCTCCGGGAAGGTTTCGGGGACGGATCCCAGGATCGGAACCAACAAGGAGCAATTCAATGGCACTTACTATTCTGAACAATATTGCTGCTATTGCTGCGGAAAACCAGCTGAACATCACCAGCGGCAACCTCAATTCAACCCTGGAGCAGTTGTCTTCAGGGTCGCGCATCAACAGCGGCGCGGACGATCCGGCAGGTCTGGCCATCGCCAACGGCCTGGAAGCGAACGTGGCGGCGCTGACGCAATCGTCGAGCAATGCCACGGACGGCGTCGGTGAGTTGCAGGTTGCAGACGGCGCGCTTTCTCAGGTCACCACTCTTCTCGACCGCGCCGTAACGCTGGCTACCGAATCGGCGACCGGCACGGTGTCCGATCCGCAACGCATCGCCCTGGACACTGAATATCAATCGATCAAGGCGGAAATTGACAGCATCGGACAGACCACCAATTTCAACGGCGGCCAGGTTTTTACCAACAACACGCTCAACATCTTCCTTAGTGACGGCAGCACCAGCGGCAGCAGCACCATCGGCGTCTCCACCGGCTTGTTGTCTTCCACCCAGCTGACCTTGGGTGGAACGCCGGCCACCGCAACCTTAGGG
>JBAVAA010000678.1:0-5016 GCA_049585515.1 Terriglobales bacterium
ACTCAAACCCCTCGCCCCTGGGTCCAACCCGGTCTCCGGAGCATCTAAAAGCACTGGAGACTTAAGCCAATAAGGCCGATAATTGGAACCATACGGCGTCGTCGCGGAGTGCGTCGACTCGACTTGATACTGGACGAAGCATGTTAAAGTCCTCGTTGAAAAATCCGGCCCTGCGCAAGCGTGCCGGCCAGTTCACGCGCCTGGTGCGGCATTCCGTCGTCACCCCGCGCACCGGTGAGACCCACAAGCCGAAACTCGTTTCCAATGGCGAACTGGGCGTCACGTTCATTGGACATTCCAGCTTTTTCCTGCAAATTGGGGGACAGAACGTCGTCATCGACCCGAACTTCGCGCGCTGGCTCTTCATTCTGAAACGCCTGCGGCAACCCGGAGTGAATCTGCGTGACCTGCCGCCGATGGATCTCGTCCTGGTAACCCACGCACACTTCGACCATCTGCATCGCCAATCGCTGCGCACCATAGCGCGGCAAACCCGCCGCCACACCGGAACCGCACCCATCCTCGTCGTCCCGCATCATTTATTCGATCTGGTTTCCGACCTTGGCTTCGAGGAAATTGTTGAACTGGAATGGTGGAACACCTATCGCCACGGCGCTCTCGAAATCACCCACGTTCCCTCGCGCCATTGGGGAGCGCGCATTCTAAAAGATTCGCACCGCGGCTACGGAGGCTACGTGCTGCGCAGCGGCAAACACTCCGTCTACCATGCCGGAGACACCGCCTATTTTGCCGGCTTCCGCGAAATCGGGCGCCGCCTCTCGCCCGAACTGGCCCTGCTCCCCATCGGCGCTTACAATCCGCCGCAATTCCGCAACGTCCACACCAGTCCCGCCGACGCCACCCGCGCCTTTCTCGATCTGAAGGCGCGCTGGATGGTTCCCATGCACTACGGCACCTTCCGCCTGTCCCACGAACCAATAGAAGAACCGCTGCAGTTGCTGGAGAAAGAAGCGCGAGCCGCGGGAGTGAAAGATAAAGTAGTAGTGCTCGAAGAAGGTATCACGCGCTTCTTCTGAAGCATGTTCATGAACTGTCGCTCACGGAGTATCCTTCACTTATGGTTGAACTTCCCAAAAGCAAGAAGATGGATAAGAAGGAAATCAATTCCCCAAAGCTAACCGAGCATTTTCTCTTCTGGGTGTGTGGCATCGGAGGCTTGCTGCTGGCGTTTCTCTTCGCTCATTACGTCTACCACATCCTGTGAGATGGCGGTTCAGTCGATACCTTAGAACGAACCCTTGTTATACTTCCTCCTTTAAAGCCATCTCTACCATTGCCGTGGGGGGATCTTGGGCCGTCCGTATGTTCGTCTGATGGGTTTCCTGGTGATGGGTACCGCCGTTGTTCCATTCCTTATCTATCTGTCTAGTCACAGGCTGCAGGGCGACTCACTGGGAGCGCATCGCACAACCTTGTTCCTCGTTTTTGTTGCGCTCACCCTGCCCCTTGCTTTTCGTCCGCTACTCCAGCGACTGGAGCCGATGATCGATGCGGGCGCTCTCCGCCAGGCTGAGTTCCTCCGATCCATACCAGACCGATATGTGGGCATTGCCATTTTCACTTCGGCAGCCCTGAGCCTTTTTCTTGAGCTCTCCATCATTCGCTGGCAAGCTACGGTTTTTGAATTATTTGCCTTCTACAAGAATTTCTCGCTGCTCGCCTGCTTCGCCGGCTTAGGTTTGGGTTACGCGCTCGGGAGCCGGAAGCTCATCCCGCTCTTTCTCACCGTCCCTCTTCTCTGCTGGCAGTTCGTTCTGCTGCTCGGTCTCCGCTATGGCTTGCCTGCGAACGATCGCATCAGCCTCAAAATGCTTCCCTTGTCCGAGCAACTGAATATGGGCCTGCCCGCCGTGGATACGCTCTTCAATGGCGTTCAGACTTACGTTCTTCTGGCTCTGGCCTTCCTGCTCACCGCCCTGGCTTTCATTCCCATCGGACAGCTTTGCGGTTGCCTCCTGGAAAAAAGCGGCAACGGCCAGCGCGAGAAACTTTCAGCTTACGGCCTCAATCTCGCCGGAAGCGTGGCGGGGGTGCTCCTCACGTTCATTCTCAGCGCGTTCTGGACTCCTCCCATCGTCTGGTTCGTTGTGGCCTTCGCCCTCGTACTAGCGTTTCACGTCTGGAGCCCACGTCCGCTGCTCTTTGGCGCTGTCGCGGTTATCCTGGCATTGATTGTTGTCGCCTGGCCGGCGAATCCAGGCTGGCAAAGAATTTATTCTCCTTATCAATTACTCGAGGTAGGACAGGATCCGCAAGGCCTGATGATTATTTCGGCCGCTGGTCATTATTATCAGCGTGTGCACGACCTGGCGCGTTCCAACCGCAACGTCGACTCCGATCCCAGGCTGGCTAGTATTCGCAACTATTACGAACTCCCGTATTGGTTATATGGCCGGGCTCCCGCCTACGTCGCGGTCGTTGGGGCAGGCACCGGCAACGACGTTGCCGCCGCCTTGCGCAATGGAGCCCAGAAGATCGACGCAATTGAAATCGATCCCGCGATTCTGATGGAGGGGCAGTTGGGACACCCCGAGCATCCTTATTCCAACCCCCGGGCTCACGCCGTCGTAAACGATGCGCGCACCTTCCTGCGCACGACGAATCAGCATTACGACATGGTGGTTTACGGCTTGCTTGATTCGCATACCCTGTTGAGCCACGCCTCCAGTG
Organism: Terriglobales bacterium; assembly: GCA_049585515.1. Lineage (GTDB taxonomy): Bacteria > Acidobacteriota > Terriglobia > Terriglobales > Acidobacteriaceae > Acidiflorens. The sequence continues at coordinate 2,692 of JBAVAA010000678.1, forward strand.
TGCGCCTCGATTCCTTCGTTTACACGGTCGAGGGTCTGCGGGAAGCTCGGCAACGACTCAATCCCGATGGCATTCTTTCACTGTCTTTTTCCCTGATGAACCCGCAGCTTGGCCACAAGATTTACCTGATGCTGCAGGATGCTTTCGATGGCCAAGCCCCGGTCTGCGTGCGGGCCGATTACGACGGCGCGGTCATTTTTCTCGAAGGCAACCATGGGCCATTGCCGCTTCCACCAGCGCTGCTGCAGAAGACCGGCATCAAAGACGCAACGGCCGAGTTTGCGGCCCCGTTGGTGTCACCCAATACGTCCACCAGTGTACCGACGGATGTTTCCACAGACGACTGGCCCTTCTTCTACATGCCGCGGCGCGTTTATCCCGTCTCGTATTTGATCATGGCGGGACTGGTCCTGGCGCTATCGCTGTTTATGTTCTCCCGGTTTTTGGATGGGACGCCGCAGTTTGGATCTGCGCCTTTCTTTTTCCTGGGCGCGGGCTTCATGCTGATCGAGACCAAAGCGATTACCGAGCTAGGATTGCTGTTCGGCAATTCCTGGCAGGTCATCGGAATCGCCATCATTGCAATTCTCGTGATGGCCTTCCTTGCGAACTGGGTGGTGATGCGCTACACCGTCCAACGTTCATCGGTAACCTATCTTCTCCTGCTGTTCAGCCTGGCCGTCGGCTGGTGGATCGCCCATACCGGAGGCCTTCCCTCCACATGGCTCGGACGCATCGGCTTGGCCATCGTCCTCACCTGCCCCATGTTTTTCTCGGGCATACTATTTTCCACTTGGCTACGGTCTCGCGGAGCAATTTCTGGTGTCATGGCGGTGAATCTGCTCGGCGCCATGTGCGGAGGCCAGCTCGAATACAACTCCATGTATTTCGGATTTCAGTTTCTCTACATCCTGGCGGCAGGGTTGTACGTCGCGGCTATCGTGTCCGAGTTAGTAGCATTCAAGCAGAAAGTCGAACGTGCGCTCGCCGGAACGAGATAACCAGAGCTATGTCAGGTTCGAGAATCAATGTTGTTTGCGAAAGTAGTAGAAACGTCTCGTTTATCCCCGTATTCTGTTCAGGGGACTGGTTTGTGTTGCGATTTTTATTAACACTTCTTATGCTCTGGGGAACGCAAGCCAATGCGCAAGCTTATGCAGGTCCGAAATCGTTAGGACCTTTTCGCATGGACAGAGATGTTTCGATGAATAGGATGTTATGAAGGCCTACGGAAAACCCTCGAGTGTGGACAAAATCGGAGTGACTATCGCTGGATTATCCGCCGCACTCCCGCTCACAGCGCGGGAAAGCCCGAAGTCGGATCTACGGTGCTGCGCTACGCAGGCGCGTCCGATGACCTGAACGTCGCCTGTTTCGGCATTCGGGGCGGAAAGGTCGCTTGGATTTTCCTGTCGAAAAACGAATAAAGAGGCTGCATTGCCTATGGGATAGCACTGCCGCTCCTAAATCGCCGAATAAACCTGGTAATGCAAAAGGAAACGAAGGCTCGAGGGAAACGAGCCGGCACCGTTTTTCATCAGCCTCGGCGCTATTTCCGCGCCAGGAAATCAACCAATTCTTCTCGTGTTAATTCTGCCTCACGCAGCAAAGACATCAGAGTTCCCTTCGGCAAGTCGCGACTATGCTGAGGAACAACGGCGCGGCAACGCGACACAGGATTGTAAAAGATGAAATGGCTGCCGGATGTGTGATCCAATATGAAGCCGTTCCCTTCCAGAAAGCGGATGATCTGGCGTGGCTTAGCGGTGGGGAGCTTCGGCATACTCCAAGTCGAGAGAGGCTAGGAGGGTATTGTCATCGGTGGGGATAGGATCTTTATGTTTGCGAAGACTGGCAATGTAGCCAGAAATGGCATCCTTAGCCATTTCGCGCGCCTCCTCCAAGGTGCGTCCATAGGTGACACAGCCCGGCAGAGCCGGGACGAGCGCGGTGTAGCCGCCTTCCGGTTCGGGCCGAAGCATGATGTTGTAGCGGTAGCGCACCTTCGCCATTATAGCGATACTATCGTGTCCGAGGAGCCCGGTCAAATCAGCGGCTGGGCAGCCGCAATGGGCTGTCTCGCGGGCAGTGAAGTGTAGAACCAATAGGACAGATAGGACATTTTCCACCCCAAAAGCCCTCGCTCCCCGGTAACCTCCGGCCAGTTTCGGCATCCAACTAAACAGGCGCTTTTGCGTGTTATACTGCGCTAAGATGGGGTGGCTAGCTCCCTCTACATCCCTGCCGGGTATTTTCGAACTGAGGATTTCGACACATGGCTGGTAGTTCTCGTCATTCACACTTCCGTTCACTGTTCCTTATAGT
>JBAVAA010000679.1:0-3332 GCA_049585515.1 Terriglobales bacterium
GACGAAACCCGGTGCCGAGGATCGCATCGATGATTACGTCCGCACCAAAAATCTCGCCTGCCGATGACGAATCCAATCCACTCGCCTCGCTCACAATCAGGGGCGCAGCATGCAACGGCCGGAGACTTCCGAGCATCTTCTGAAACATGATGGCGGCGCCCCCGCGAAGCTCATCGGGATCGCACAACAGTAGAACGCGCACGGCGCGGCCCGCTTCGACGAGCTTGCGGGCCGCGACGAATCCATCGCCGCCGTTGTTACCCTTGCCGCAGACAACACCAACGCGCCCCGCTTGCGGATAATCGGACAGAATGAAACGGGCGACGGCCGAGCCTGCATTTTCCATCAAGGCGATGGAGGGCAAGCCGAAGTGCTCCGTGGTGGCGCGATCGATCTCGCGCATTTCCGCCGCGGTTACGATTTTCATAGAACGGTATCCCGCACGCTCGTTGCTCGATTCATCGCAAAATTCGAGTATAGCCCGCGCCGCAATCTGGCCGCATCGACGATCCCGTATGGCGCATCATTAGTATTTCGCATCATTGCGCCGCAACCCGGATTGCGGACCGCCCTCCCGGATAGCCTCACTGCCAATACCCAGGCAAAATTGCGCAGTTTACAATCGTAATGAACTCTCAAAGAGTCGAGGCGTTCCCTTAGACAACATGAAGCTCTCGGTTGTAATGCCGGTATATAACGAACGCGCCTCGCTCCGCGAGGCAGTCCAGAAGGTTCTCGCGGTTCCTCTCGAGATCGAATTGATCTGCGTGGACGATGGCTCGCGGGATGGCTCGCGTGAGATCCTGGCCGAACTGCAAACTGAGCATCCGCAAATCCGCGTCGTTCTTCAGCCTCATAACATGGGCAAGGGAGCGGCTCTCCGCCGTGGCATCCAGGAAGCTACCGGCGATTACGTCATTATTCAGGACGCCGATCTGGAATACGATCCGGCGGAGTACCCGCTGATGATTCAGCCCTTAATCCAAGGCAAGGCAGATGTCGTGTTTGGCTCGCGTTTTCTGGGCGGCGCACCTCATCGTGTGCTGTACTTCTGGCATTCGGTGGGCAACCACCTTCTCACCTTGCTTTCCAACTGCCTCACCAACATCAATCTTTCCGATATGGAAACCTGCTACAAGGTTTTCCGCCGCGAGGTGATTCAGTCGATTCCTATCGAGGAGAATCGTTTCGGATTCGAGCCAGAAATCACAGTGAAAGTGGCGCGCCGGAACCTGCGCATCTACGAAGTGGGGATCAGCTACTGGGGACGGACCTACGAAGAGGGCAAGAAGATCGGGTGGAAAGACGGTGTGCGAGCCTTGTATTGTCTGTTGAAGTATTCGCTGAAAGAGCCGCGGGCAAGAAGAGTTACACAGGCAGTTCCCGGATCTGATCGCTCAGCCCTGTCGCAATAAGTCTGCCGGCCAGGCGATCTCTTTGATTTGTATTTGGCGATCACTTTGATTTAAATTTATTGGTGTCCGGTGCCGCCCTTTTGTTTGAGCCGCCCGTTATACGTGGAACGGTGGCTGGTCGTTCCAATCGTCTTGCCGCCGGTTCCCCCGAAATTCATTGGCGGATTCGGTTTGTCCTTCATCGGCTTGTAAGCCACAGCTTTGCCCGAAGTTTGCTTTCCCGCCGAGCCCGTGGCGGACTCTTTGGCGGTTTGTCGCTCGATGGCCTTCAATTGGTTGGCATTGATTGCCGAAGTCGTTGGCGGCATCTTGACCATGGGCGCGCTCTTGGGCGCCTTTTCGGTGTCGGGGGCCGTAATTTTCGGCGTGGTTTGCTGCGCGAACCCGCTTAGGCTGATACCGGCGACTAGAACCGCAACTGCGAACGAAAATCTCATCTTTGAACTCATCCTTCTTATCGCGTCCACTCTGATTGCATCTATGTCCCGAATCCCGATCTCGGGCTGCCTGTGGTTAGATGCACGCACCTGCCATCCAAGGCTCTCACGCTTATTATGTTAAACCCCTAACCGCCAGAAAGCACTCGGAACCACGGAAACAAAGGTAACGGCCCAGTTGGCCGTGCCACCGCTCCTGGGAGGCAACCTGACCAAATGGCAAGTAAACATGCAATATCCTGCAGATCGTGGCCGACTGACAAGCGTTCACCCAGCTACCACGGCCGCGATTCGTTCGCCCGCGTCGCCATCCCACAAAGGTGGAACTGTTCCCTTCTTCGCCTCGCCGGCGAGCACTCGGGACAGCTCCAATCGCAGCTTGTCAGGATCGCGGCCGACCAGAACGTTGGTTCCCATGGATACTGTAACTGGGCGTTCTGTGTTCTCCCGGAGCGTCAAGCAAGGAATGCCGAGATAAGTCGTCTCCTCCTGGATGCCGCCGGAATCCGTAATCACCACGGTCGCCCGTGACTGCAAGCCCAGGAACTCCAAATAAGGCAGCGGATCAAGCAACCGGAGATGCCCGGCATGCAGTCCAAACTCGGCGATGCGTTTGCGGGTGCGCGGGTGCGCGGGAAAGATGACACAGAGGTCCCGGCTCACGTCTAGCAAACCCTGCAGAATACGTTTCAGAATCTGGCCGTCGTCAACATTGGATGGTCGATGCAACGTAACCAGCGCGTAGCGCTCGGGCAGTCCACTGTGTTTCTGGCGTTGCGCCGCGGGCAGAAGCTTCACCAGAGAGTCGATCATCACGTTGCCGACGCGAAAAATCTTTTCGGGGAGGATTCCCTCGCGTTGCAGATTGATGTCTCCGTCTTCCGAGGGCGTGAACAACAAGTCGGCAAGCTGATCTGTAATCAGGCGGTTGATTTCCTCGGGCATGGTGCGGTCGAACGAGCGCAGCCCGGCTTCGACGTGGCCGACGCGCACTCCGAGCTTGGCCGCAACCAGGGCAGCCGCGACCGTCGAGTTAACATCGCCATACACCAGCACGAGGTCGGGCTTGCGCTCCAGCATCACCGGCTCGAATCGGGTCATGATCTCGGCGGTCTGCCACGTGTGGGTACCCGAGCCGACGGCCAGATTCACATCCGGAGCCGCCATGGCAAGCTGCTGAAAGAAGACATCTGATAGATTGGCGTCGTAGTGCTGCCCGGTATGAACCAGGGTCTGAACTACGCCTTCACGCCGTTTGAGCGCGTTCATCACCGGCGCGGCTTTCATGAAATTTGGACGCGCGCCTACGATGTGAAATACGTGCACGGATCTCCGATCTCTCCACGGCCTTAAAAAGACCTTAAGAAAAGGTTACAGCAAGAACCTTGAATCATTGGGCACGGAGGAACACGGGGGAAACCTAACATACCGGCCTGCATCTCCCCTCGCTCAGAGCTGCATCAGATTGGGCTGCAGCTTG
>JBAVAA010000680.1:0-2164 GCA_049585515.1 Terriglobales bacterium
GATGGAGTAGATGATACGGTCCACGCTGGCTACATTCACAAAGCAGACCATGGGCCGGGTTCTTCGTCGCACTTCCACGAAGCAGCGTTCGATCACGTTGGTGGTGCGCAGTTTCTTCCACAGGTGCTGGGGCAAGATAAAGAATGACAATAACTCCGGCAGGTCGCGCTCCAGACGCTGCACCATCGGACCGTAATCCCGCAGCCAGCGCGAGCGGAAGCGGCGAAAGGCGGCCTGGGCCTGGACCCGGCCGTCAGCGCGATAAATCGCCTGCTCGCCCTGTTTCACTTCGTCGTAATCGCGTTTACGCACGTTCTCTAAAATGTTGCGCATCTTATGCACCCAGCAGCGCTGATGCGCCACGCGCGGATACACCGTCTGGATCGCGGCCGCCAAGCCGGGACAGCCGTCGGTGACGATCAGCAGCAATTTCTTGCCCTCCAGTCCGCGGCGGTAAAGATCTTCGAGCAGGCCCTCCCAGTCCGCCTGGCTCTCGCCCCGGCTGCGCAGAAAGGCCAGCAGATGGCGCGTTCCATCCTGCCGAACGCCGTAGGCCACCAGCATATGCACCCGCTTGCGCCCCGCTGGACGCCGCATACGCAGGCTCACTCCGTCCAAGAATAGATACGCGTAATCGTCACGCAGTCGCGCCTGATGAAACTGCCGCACGATTTCGTCCAGCGAGCGGGTAATGCGCGACACGGTCTGCGGACTGACCGTTTCTCCCGTCAGCGTGGCCACCACCCGCCCCACTTGCCGGGTGGAGATGCCGCGCAGAAAGGCTTCCCGAATCATCAGCGTCACCTCTTCGGCCCGGCGTTGAAACTTCTTCACCACCTCGGGCAGAAACCCCCGCTTCCGGCTGCGGGCAATGCGCAAGCGCAGAGTGCCGAACTTGGTCACGAAATCCCTCTGGTAATAGCCGTTACGATAGTCTTTCCGCGATTCTGAGCGCTGGTAGCGCCGGCTTACCATGTACAGGTCGCGCTGCCGCTCGCTCAGTTGCTGAAAAAACTTCTGCGCCGCCTGCTGCACTCTGTCCTGCAGATCGCCCCAGAAACTCTCCTGCAACTCCGCCACAAAATGTTGGAAATGCTCGGTGCTCGGTGTTACTTTCGCCATCGGGTGTAGGTCTCCTTTTCGGAAAGGCTTTAGCTCGTGAGGCCAAAGCCAACTTACACCCTCTCGCTTTTTACACAGTCGAATTTACGTCACCGGCCTCAGATAGCACAGCGGGGCCGAGCAGCGAAATCGCCCGCATTTCCTGGAGACTCGGAGTGGCGCGGCCAGGCTGCCCCCTTCAAGCGTCCGGCCGTGGAGAAAAAATCAGAACGCGTAACGCAGCGATTCGCTCACATTGTTGGCGTGAAAATAGCGTGGTGCGGTCGGCCCGACAAACGAAGCCTCATTGTACTGGTAATAATTCCAGCCCATATTCCAGGCCAGCTTGTGGCCAATATTCACGCTCAGGTTCGCCACCGGCTGCTGGTACTTGTACTGCAGCGAGCCGAGAGGCTGCAGATAGTTGAACTGCGGCGTGCTGCCGTCAACGCTGGTGATACCGTAGCCGACGTTGGCCGTCAAGCGCTTCCCCGGTTTGAACCTGATGGTGGTCATTCCAAAATTAGTGTGGTTGGAGTAGTACGAGTTCGCGAGCAGAGGATTGGCCGGCTCGTTGGCGGTACAAAAAGTGCCAGGGCCAGTCGTGGCGCCGGTTACGAACGGGAGGGTCGCCCCGGCTGGCACCGTGTCATTGAAGCAGATCAGCGCATTCTGAATCACGCTGTTGAAGTTGTACGCCAGATCCACGCCGAAGCGTTCGCGCGGTGCGAGCGAGGCGGTGAATCCATAGTTTTGGTTGTGGGCCACGTACTGGGTCTCTACGTCGGCATTAGACTCTTGCAAGATGTTGATGAATCCGCCCAGCACCGCCCATGGGCGCGGTGTGTAGGTCGTCTGGAAGCGGTAGCGCCCTTCCTTGCGTGGCGATATGCGGACGAACACGCTGTTGTAGTTGGTGTGCTCCAGATCGAAATTCAATCGCAAGGCGTGGGTGGGCCGCGCCCAAAGCCCGAGGAGTGCCGTTTTCTCGAGTCCCACGAAATGGTCCAAATCTCCCGGAAGATAATCGTTGAAGTGGTTGAAGGCCCGGTCGCCATAGCGG
>JBAVAA010000681.1:0-7229 GCA_049585515.1 Terriglobales bacterium
GTCTGGAGCAGTTTATTAATGGAATTGCCCGCGACATTGAAGATCCGGAAGCCCAACTCTCGGGGAACAGGATGACGGTGTGGCAGCGCGCTCAGCTGACCAGGATTGCCGAAGCAAAATCCGCAGATGAGCAAAAGGAATTGGGGAAGCAAGAACGAAAACAATTGCGGGAAGAATTGCGCGAGCGGGCCGACTTGCGTATCAACGCGCTCGGCTCGGGAACCGACTTCACTGCCTTTCTCGATCATCTCGGTATCGCCACGCTCGACCTTGGATATGCCGGGGAAGATGAACAGGGGATCTATCACTCCGTTTACGATGACTTTTACTGGTACACGCACTTCTCGGATACCGATTTCGTATACGGGCGCGCACTGGCGCAAACGGTGGGAACTTCGGTGATTCGGCTTGCGGATTCGGAAGTACTACCTTTCGACTTTGTGGATTTTGCCGACACGGTGCGCATGTATACAAAGAATTTGGAGGAGTTGCTCACCGACAAGCAGGAGGAAATTCGCGAGCGCAATCAAGAAGTGGACGAAGGGATGTTCAAGGCGACGTACGATCCTCGGCGCCCCACGGTTGCGCCAGTGCGCGAAGAAGTTCCACCGCATCTGAATTTTGCGCCGATGCAGAATGCGGTCGACTCTCTGACGCGCAGCGCCAAGCTCTATCAGCAGGCGCTGGCGCAAACCCAGGCAACCTTCGGAGACAATGCGATGGCGGCAAAACTTGTCGCACTGAATCGAGAGTTGATCGAGAGCGAGCGGCGACTGACCAATCCGGACGGATTGCCGCGGCGCCCCTGGTACAAACACTTGCTATATGCTCCCGGCGTTTACTCCGGGTACGGCGTGAAGACCGTGCCGGGCGTGCGTGAGGGAATTGAACAGAAGAGATATGCGGAAGCCGAGCAGGAAATTGTACGTGTTTCGAAGGCGCTCGAAGACGAGTCGGCGTTGATTGAGTCGGCGGCCAAGCAATTGGAACAGGCGGGAAAATAGGTCAGGAAGCGATCTGTTGTTCCTTTGAGTGGCTCAGGCCGGAGGTGATCAGGCCCGCCGCATTCGCTCTCAAATAAGCATCGACGCCAGCCGCCGCCTTCCGGCCTTCGGCGATCGCCCACACAACTAACGACTGCCCGCGCCGCATATCGCCCGCCGCAAAAACTCCGGGCACCGATGACATGTGATTCGGGTCCGTAGCAACGTTGCCGCGCGAATCGAGTTTCACTCCCAATTGCTCGATCATGCCATTGCGGACCGGTCCCATAAAACCCATCGCGATTAGCACCAGATCCGCTTCCATCGTAAATTCAGTGCCGGGAATCGGCTCGAACTTCGGCGGCGGACCGACGCGCACGGCGTGCAGTTGTTGAACGCGTCCGGCTTTGTTTCCCGTGAATTTCGTGGTCGCTATGCTCCAGTCGCGCACGCCGCCTTCTTCATGCGCGCCTTCGGTGCGCAGTTGCATCGGCCAGAGTGGCCAGGGCGTAAGCGGCGAACGTTCGTCTGGAGGCTTCGGCATGATTTCGAACTGGTGCACGGAGAGAGGCTTCTGACGATGGCAGGTGCCCAGGCAATCGGCTCCAGTGTCACCGCCCCCTATAATGACCACTCGTCTGCCGGTCGCCAGAATTTCCTTTCCGGGTTCGACGTTGTCGCCTAAATTGCGGCGATTCTGCTGGGGCAAATATTCCATCGCGAAATGGATTCCTCTCAGGTCGCGTCCCGGCACGTTCAGATCCCGCGGCCACTCCGCCCCACCAGCGAGCACAATCGCATCGAACTCGCATCGCAGATCCTCGACCGCGACATTTTTGCCAACCTCCGCGCCGGTAACAAATTTCACACCCTCGGCGGACATCTGTTTCAGACGGCGATCAATGACGCGTTTCTCCATTTTGAATTCCGGGATGCCATAACGCAGCAGGCCGCCAATACGATCGGCTTTTTCGTAAACCACAACCGAGTGTCCAGCGCGACACAACTGCTGAGCCGCGGCCAATCCCGCGGGCCCCGAACCAACGATCGCGACTTTTTTTCCGGTGCGAACTTTTGGCGGCTCGGCACGGATCCAGCCTTCTGCAAATCCGCGCTCTACGATATTTTTCTCAATCTGCTTGATAGTGACCGGGGGCTGATTGATGCCCAGCACACAAGAGGCTTCGCACGGCGCTGGACAAATCCGGCCGGTAAATTCGGGGAAGTTGTTGGTCGCGTGCAATTGCCGGACCGCTTCTTTCCAGCGTCCGCGGTACACCAGATCGTTCCAATCGGGAATCAGATTGTTGACGGGACATCCGGTCTGGCAAAAAGGCACGCCGCAGTCCATGCAGCGCGCCCCCTGGGTGCGAAGGTTTTCTTCCGGAAAATCGAGATAGATCTCAAACCAATCGTTGACGCGCTGCGTCACTGGACGCCGCGGTGCAAGTTCACGCGTGTATTCGAGGAACCCGGTGTCCTTACCCATGTTGCACCTGCTCAGGCGGGACTAGCACGGCGGGCGGCGGACTCGGGATGTAAGGTTGACGGCGGCGGCTCACTCCGAGCACTCGCTTGTGCTCGTGGGGAAAGATCTTGATGAAACGAGACAGTGCCTCCGGCCAGTTGTCGAGAATCCACGCCGCTCGCGGGCTGCCAGTCAGCTCCAGATGCCGCGCCACAAGGCCTTTTACCAGCTTCGCTTCTGCCAGTTCGACATCTTGCGCTTCGAGAATAGGCTCCAGGTCAACCGATTCCAGATTGCAGCGTTTTTCGGTGAAATCTCCGCGCTCGTCGAAAACGTAGGCGACGCCGCCGCTCATGCCGGCGGCAAAATTTCTGCCGCAGGCTCCAAGCACCAGCACGAGGCCTTTGGTCATATATTCGCAACCATGGTCGCCGACGCCCTCGACCACCGCAGTCGTTCCGGAGTTGCGAACGGCAAAGCGCTCGCCCGCGACTCCGTTGAAAAAAGCCTCGCCGCTGGTCGCGCCGTAGAGGGCCACATTGCCGATCAGAATATTTTTTTCGGGAGCGAAACTCGAGCCTCGCGGCGGATACACAATCAGTCGTCCGCCGGAAAGTCCCTTGCCGACATAATCATTGGCCTCGCCTTCGAGCGTAAGCGTGACTCCCTTGGCCAGAAATGCACCCAGGCTTTGCCCCGCCGACCCGTCAAGATGAAGTCGAATCGTATCGTCGGGCAGGCCGCCGGCCCCGTGGCGGCGGGCAATTTCACCGCTCAGCATGGTTCCGACAGAGCGGTGGACGTTGCGCACCGGCAGTTTGATCTCAACCGGCGTCAGGGTTTCGAGCGCATCCTTCGAGTCTGCAATCAGTTGATGATCGAGCGCCTGCTCAAGGCCGTGGTCCTGGGGGTGAACGCAGTGGCGCGCGACACGCGACGGCATCGAGGGTTCATAGAGGATGGCCGACAAATCCAGGCCTCGCCCCTTCCAGTGATTCACAGCAGGCTGCGCGTCGAGCATATCGACGCGTCCGATCATCTCGTCCATGCGGCGGAAGCCCAAGTCGGCCATGAATTGCCGCACCTGTTCCGCCAAAAAGAAGAAGAAGTTGATGACGTGCTCGGGCTGCCCTTGAAAACGCTTGCGTAGCACGGGGTCTTGCGTGGCGATACCTACCGAGCAGGTATTGAGGTGGCATTTGCGCATCATGACGCAGCCCATCGCAATCAACGGCGTTGTAGCAAAACCGAATTCTTCGGCGCCGAGCAGCGCGGCGATCACGACATCGCGGCCGGTCTGCAGCTTGCCGTCGGTCTGCACGCGGATTCGGCTGCGCAGATCGTTCAACAAAAGCACCTGTTGCGTCTCCGCTAGGCCGAGCTCCCAGGGAATTCCAGCGTGCTTGATGGAACTCAACGGTGAAGCGCCCGTGCCTCCGCTATCGCCGCTGATCAGCACAACGTCCGCGTGGGCCTTCGCAACGCCCGCCGCCACCGTGCCCACTCCGACTTCTGCAACTAACTTGACGGCGATACGGGCTTGCGGATTCACATTCTTCAGGTCATAGATCAACTGCGCAAGATCTTCAATGGAATAAATATCGTGATGCGGAGGCGGCGAGATCAAACCCACGCCCGGGATGGAATGCCGCAGCCGCGCGATTACCTCATCCACTTTGTATCCGGGAAGCTGTCCGCCTTCCCCAGGCTTAGCTCCCTGGGCCATTTTGATCTGTAACTCGTCGGCATTCACGAGATAGTTGGCAGTAACTCCAAAGCGCGCCGATGCCACCTGCTTTACCGCGCTTCGCCGCAGATCTCCATTCGCATCGGGCTTAAAGCGCTCTTCATCTTCGCCACCCTCACCGGTATTGGACTTGCCGCCGATGCGATTCATGGCGATGGCCAGAGTCTCGTGGGCTTCTTTGCTGATCGACCCGAACGACATCGCTCCCGTGGTGAAACGCTTGACGATTCCTTTGGCTGGCTCGACTTCTTCGATCGGAACCGGCTTGGGGCTTGTCTTCAACTTCATCAAACTGCGCAGCGTCGCCATGTTGCTGCTTTGGTTGTCGATGAGGTCGGTGTATTCCTGAAAGGTCTGAAGGCTTTCTTGCCGGACGGCCTGCTGCAGTTTGCTGATGGTCAGCGGATTAAGCAGGTGATACTCGCCGTTGACCCGCTGGTGATAAGTGCCTCCGACCGCGAGTTCTGTCTCAGAATCGGTCAAAGACTGGAATGCATGCTCGTGCTTCAGTTGCGCCTCGCGAGCGAGCACTTCCAGCCCGACTCCTTCCAACCGCGACGCCGTGCCTGCGAAATAGGAATCGACGAGCTGTTTATTGAGTCCGATGGCCTCGAAGACCTGCGCCCCTTGATAACTCTGCAAGGTGGAAATGCCCATCTTGGAGAAGGTCTTCAACAAAGCCTTATTCACCGACTTAATGAAGTGCTTTACCGCAATTTCGGGAGTTACTCCGTCCGCTAACTCGCCGCGCTGCGCCAGGCTTTCGACGCTCTCCAAAGCGAGATACGGATTGATTGCGCTCGCCCCATAGCCGCTGAGCAGAGCGAAATGCATCACCTCGCGGGGTTCGCCTGATTCCGTAATGAGAGCGACCTGAGTTCGCGTCTCCTCCTGCACCAGCAGGTTATGGACGGCGGCCAACGCTAGCAGGCTGGGGATGGGAGCGAAATCCTTGTTCACGCCGCGGTCCGAAAGAATCAGCAGCGTGTAGCCGGCTTTTCCCGCGAGCGATGCCCGCTGGCACAACTCTTCGAGCGCTCGTTTCAGTCCAGCTTCTCCGTCGCTGGCGCGGAACAGCGCGGGCAGCGTAATGGCCAGCAGGTCTCCGGTCGAAACCCGGCGCAGTTTTTCCAGATCTACATTGGTCAGAAGCGGGTGTGCCAGCTTCAGCATGTGACAGTTCTCGGGCTCTTCCGAGAGAATGTTGCGCTCGGCCCCGATATAGCTGATGAGCGACATCACAATCTCTTCGCGAATCGGGTCGATGGGGGGATTCGTGACCTGCGCGAAGAGCTGCTTAAAATAATTGAACAGAGACTGAGGGCGGTCCGAGAGACACGCCAGCGGAGTGTCTGTCCCCATGGAGCCAACCGGTTCCTCGCCCTTCGAGGCCATGGGGCCAAGGATCATGCGCAGGTCCTCGTCGCTGTATCCAAACGCGCGCTGGCGGCGAAGCAACGTTTCCGCATCCGGATGGTGCATGCGCGTGGGCGCCGGCAGTTGATCAATCGTGATCTGATTGTCTTTGAGCCACTGCGCGTAGGGCTGTCGCGAAGACAGCCTTTCCTTGATCTCCTTGTCGGGGACGATGCGGCCTTCGACCGTGTCCACCAGAAACATCTTCCCCGGCTGCAGACGTCCCTTCATCTTGACCTGTTCGGGTTCAATATCGAGCACTCCGGCTTCGGAGGCCATAATCACGTGATCGTCATGAGTGACCACATATCGTCCGGGACGCAAACCGTTGCGGTCGAGAATTGCGCCGATGACTCTGCCGTCGGTAAATGCGATGGCCGCCGGGCCGTCCCATGGTTCCATCAGGCACGCGTGATATTCGTAGAATGCGCGCTTCTCCGGCTTCATGTGCGGATTCCCAGCCCAGGCTTCGGGAATCAGCATGGCCATGGCGTGCGGCAAACTGCGTCCGGCCTGAAACAAAAGTTCCACGGCGTTGTCGAAGTTCGCGGAATCGCTGCCATCGGGCGCGATGATGGGAAAAAGCTTCTTCAGGTCGTCGCCAAACAAGGGGGATTGCAGCAACGACTGGCGCGCGTGCATCCAGTTGACGTTCCCTCTGAGCGTATTGATCTCGCCATTGTGCGCAATGTAGCGATAAGGATGCGCTCGTTGCCAACTCGGAAACGTGTTAGTCGAGAAGCGCTGATGCACCAGGCACAAGGCGCTGGTCACGTCGGGATCGGAAAGCTCTTTGTAGAAATTTGTGATCTGCGGGGCCAGCAGCAAACCTTTGTAAACAATCGTGCGGCACGAGAGCGAAGGGATGTGGAAGACCTCCGCATCCTGAATGCCGGACGAAGCCATCTCGCTTTCGGCGCGCTTGCGCACCACGTAGAGTTTCCGCTCGAAAACGTCTTCGTCGGTAAGAGTCCCGCACCCTACAAAGATCTGTTGGATGTAAGGTTGCGAACCTCGCGCCACGCGGCCAATAGCCGAAGCAAAGCAAGGCGTATCGCGCCAGCCCAATACCGTTAATCCCTCCTCGACAATGATGCGTTCCAGAATCCCTTCGCATTGCAGGCGCTCGTGTTTCTCCACGGGCAGGAATGTCATGCCCACGCCATAAGCGCTCGGCGTAGGCAACTCGAAACCCAACTTGCGGCACTCGCGCAGGAAGAATTGGTGTGGAATCTGGAGCAGAATGCCGGCGCCGTCGCCGGTTTCGGGATCGCATCCGCAGGCACCGCGGTGCGTCAGGTTGAGCAGCACCTGGATTCCCTTACTTATGATTTCGTGGCTCTTATGGCCGCGGACGTTGGCTACAAATCCGATCCCGCAGGCGTCGTGCTCTTGCGCGGGATGGTATAGACCCTGGGCGGGTGGAGGACCGTTCGTATTTTTTCGACGCGTCGTCATCGTCGTCGTCATGGACATGGATATCGACATCGTTTTGTGGCAGCATCGTTTGCAGCATATTCCGCCGCTTCCCGATCAGTTCTTCTTGAATAGGGGGCTTCGCCCGGCAAGGCAATGGGGGCTCGCACGCCTCGCTTCGGGAAAGATAGCTCTCTAG
>JBAVAA010000682.1:0-1774 GCA_049585515.1 Terriglobales bacterium
GGGTGATACTGCGGTTTGGCGTGCACTTTTTGGGGTGCGAGGGCGCCGCTTCTGCCGCTTATTGGTCTTACTTGTGGTTCCGTTGTCAAAGAGCCGCCGCACCCGATTTTGGGGTCCGTCTCTGGAGACGGGTGCAGTTTTCGCTGCTGTACTGTCGGTGAATTATTGCGTGATGGTAGTTGGGTGTCTGTGATGGGCGTACAAGAAAAATGTGACGAAAAAAGGGGACGCCAGGCGAAGAAGGCAACGGTGTCGCGCTCGCTGATTGCGGCGATTGAGACCAAGCGCAAGACGGGATCGGTGAGCACCTGGAAGAAGTTGGGGGCTGCGTTGGGTGTGGGGTGGGAGTTGCTGGCTTAGGGGACGGTTAACGGCACGGAATAGAATTGCTTATTCCTTGCGCTGGATTCTCATCCATAACATGCGGCTTGGAACTGCTTCCAGCCCGAGTTCTTTTCGCAGGCTGTTGCGCAGCTCCGTCAGTAATGAGTCCAACTCTGCCTCTTGAGTTTTGCCCAATTCTTCACCGAATCGTTGCGCTAACTGTACTTGCTCGGGTGTTCCAAAAACCTGAATGTCGCTGATGGCCTGTTCTAAATCATCTGCGACTTCGTAAAGCCGTGGATGGTTATTTGCTTTGGAGAGGCCACGGAATGCGCTTACCAGATACCCAATACGCTGCTCACGTCTTCGGCTTGCTATCTCTCGACGAACTGTGAAAAAGTGCGTCAGCGCCACAATCGCCAAAGCGACCAGAGCGGGAATAAAAATCTGCGCGAACTGGAAAGTGAATGTGGCCTTCACAGCGTCCGATTATAGCGTGATGATATTCTGAGCGCTAAATCATGCCGCTTGGTTTCAGCGCCGTTGTGTCTGTGGTCTCGCTCGCGGTTTCGGTCACAGTGGCGTGGCTCACGCTTTTCCGCCGCGGCACGTTGCGGATGACACAGCCGGTCCAAATAGCGTTTGTTTATGAGAATGACAAGCCGAAGATTTTCCTAAGAACGTTGATGTACGCAACGGGCAAGCGTGGCTTTGTCATAGAGGGTCTGTACTTGAGAGTCAAACAGCCGGATTCGACTCAGACCTATGGCTTTTGGGCGTATGGGGAACGTAACTCGCTGACGGTTGCGGGAGGATTACGCGTCACCGAGGAAGGCGTCTCGTATAACCACCATTTTTTGAAAATCGGTGAAGGCGAGAGCGGTTGGTTCCCTGAGGGCGACTATGAAATCTCGGTGTATGTACGCCCTGTGAATCGCAAGAGCCCCAAGCTGCTTATGTCAATCAATGTTGGCCTGACCGACGAAGAAGCCACGCGCTTACACCTCCAACGTGGCGCTCTCTTTACCTGGAACCCTGATACTGGCAAGTATCATGCGTCGTTCGAAAAGAAATCGTAAGGCGGTGTGCTCGCTAAAATTCCTACGACTCTCGGCCGCAACATCGCGAATATGGTAGGGGTCCTTCGACTACGTAGCTGCTTCGCTTCGCGAAGCGGCTACTTCGCTCAGGATGACATTTTCTGTGGGTGCCGTTGTTTAGGCATAGACGAATGGCCGCTGCTCGGCGCTCCTCCAGAAGTAGGCCAGGATAATTACGCTTGCGATTGCCGCGTAGGCACACCACAGCGAGGTGAAGGCGTAGCGCTTGTACTCCATGACCACGAGGAGAATCGCCAGGTTTGCCCCGCCGAAGATCACCATCATCCTGATCTTCGAGAAAAACAGGGAGCCGCACGTGGCAATCACATATAGAACGGCAACGGCTGTGT
>JBAVAA010000683.1:0-6295 GCA_049585515.1 Terriglobales bacterium
TAGCGTGGTTAGGGGTAGTAGCAGAAATCCGAGCAAGGGCAATATTAGACCGTGGTACGCTCGTTGAAGGTAATTCGAGAACAGGAACAACAACACGAGCGCGATCCGGGGAAAAGCGAGAAAGAGAATTAATAAGAGACAACCCATGGAATTCTCCTCGATTGACGGGAATTCGATCTAAGAGCGCGTTTCGCCCATATCTCGGGATGGATAGTCAACGACGATGGCGCGACCATCGGTTAGAGCTTTGACCGAGTGGCGGGCATTGCTCGGTACGATCCCCACTATACCGGGTCGAGCGACCTGCTTCACGCCGTCAATGGTCAGTTCGAGTTCACCCTCGATGACCTCGTAGACTTCTTCCTGAGGATGGAAATGTTCGTGAATGGATGACCCGCGTTTGAAGTCGTAGTGGGCAAACGTCATGCTGGGCGAATGGAAATAGCGTCCGTACCAGCCCGGCAGACGCTCAATGACTTCGAGTGCGCTGGTATCAATAAATGGCATAGGGATGCTCCCAGTGCGGGATTTTAGCATCCGCTCGCCCTGATCCATTGCCCCCACACAGCCGATACCGTCATCCGCCAGCATCCGAAAGAGCCCGTCCGTTTTTGTCTTGAAAAGGAGGCTTGATTCCCTGTTGAAGCGGGGACTCCAGTCTAATTCATCGGAAACGCAGTCGAAATATTCCTCGACAACCTGCTTTCACCTCGACAATCGGTAGCGCCCGCACATCGGGAGATTATGGCAGATTTGGTGGGCGTATTGTCATTTGGCAAGCGGGCCGGGATGTATGCCTTCCCCAAGAACAAAGCTTGATCCCACACTGCCCACGACAGCCGATGCTCGCGGTAGGCCGAGCTTTTGTCGAATGCGGTACACGGCTTCGATGCCAGTGCAATGTGCGCCCATAAGGTTCGCCACCTTGAACTCTTTCATCTTGTCCGCAGTCCAATCCAGTTGCTCGTCCGTCGCCGGAAAAAGGTGCAGTCCGCCGATGACCGCCTCAAATGACTCGTTGGGAAATTCCTGCCGGGCAAATGTGAGGATGTTGATAATCCCTGCGTGCCCGCAGCCGGTAACCACGACCAATCCTTCGGGCGTGTTGAGCACCAGCGATTGATCTTCGGGGATCGTGTCCTCCACCAATCCCGCTGGGGTTTGCACTTTTCCGCTGACACTCCAGTTGCGTTCCGGATACTTACGGGGCACCGGCCCTGTTAGCCACGCGCCGGGAAAGATTTCTGCCGACTCCTCATGTTCGATGAACTTTCCGCCCGTCGCTTCGTATTCCTTCTTTAGCGCGATCATACGATTGTCCTCACCTCCTCCGGGCGCGGGTCTGCTGTAGAAAATGCCGCGTGCGACATGCACGACTGAGAGCGCCGATGGATTTTGCTTCATCATCTCTTTGCGAAGGGTCATCAATCCGCTGACATGATCCCAGTGATTGTGCGTCAGGATCACTTCTCTCACATCGGACAAGTCGATTTTTAAGTCGCGTGCATTTTGCAGCACGGTATCGGGATGGGCTCCAGTATCGAGCAGGATGCGATGACCATCGGCTTCGATCAGTGCCGAAAATCCCCACTCGCCGAGCCCGGTTGTACTGCCGACCAGCATCGTTGAAAGCAGGGTCACCTTGAGCGCGTGAATCTGTGCGGGTGTTGCGCTCTGAACGTTAGTGGGAGGGTTGTTTTGAGCCTCGGCGAGCTGCAGGCTGACGGTCGAAAGCGCGAGCAGTATCGCAGAGATGTGTAGCCAGCGAAACAGCGAACCCTTGTGCATATGTTGGTACCCCGTGAAGGAGGGTGATGAAGGCAATGGTATCGCAAACTCAGAAAAAAACCTCTTCCGAGGGCGGTGCTAAGACTTGAGGAAATCAGATCAGGGCGCAACCCGCCTCGACTCGGTGCGCTCGTATAATTGAGAGGATATGAACGTAATGTTTCGCGTTGGGTGCTTCATCGTCGTCGCCGCAATCACTCTGCTTTCCAAAGCTCAAGCGCAAGCGCTTAACGAAAGGGTTCCCGTCATACAAGGCGGTGCAGGCCCCTGTTCCCTCGAACTTAACGTGATCGGCGCTGACGGCAGACCCATTTACGCAGCTACCGTCAATGTTCATATCAAGTATGGCTTTGGAGGAATGCGGAGGCTCGATCTTGAAGCCGGAACCAACTCCGACGGGAAAGTGAAGTTCGCCGGACTTCCCGCGAAGGTGCAGCGACCTCCACTTGAATTTCACGCCTCGAAGGATGAGTTCCGGGGCGTCGTGGCGTTCGATCCGTCAACTGAATGCCAAGCCAAACATGACATCACCTTGGAGAGATCGAAAGCACCAGACAATCATTGACGGATCACTTCAGGGTTTGATAGCAACAAATCGCAATCGAGTGTAATCCGCCGTCCAGCGCCCATCGGCATCGCATAAAACGGGCTTGAGCAATGCTGTAACTTCATCGAGGAACCTGCTGCGCTCTTCACGCGATAGTGCGGCGCAGAACGGATTGGCAAATGTGCGGAGCCATCCGCGCATTCCTGTTGGCAGTGGCGTGGGACGGGGAATCAGTTCCACACTGCGGGGCACGAATCCCGCCCGCCGCAGCCGTATTTCATAGTCTTGTAATGTCGGGAAGTACCACGGAATCCACGAAGAAGCATCTTTGACGCCCCGGCGCTCAAGCGTGGCGACCAGCGCGACTCTAATCGCGCCGACGCACCCATGACCGCCCAACTCGCCTACGAATCTTCCCCCAGTCCTGAGAGCGCGGAACGCACCCGCAATCGGAGCATCTGGATCGTCCTTGATCCAGTGCAAGACGGCGTTGGAGAACACTGCATCGAATTCGTTCAGAAAGACCAGCGCACGAGCATCCATTACCCTCGCGTCAAGACCCCGTTGAAGGGCGGCTCCGATCATGTCCGCAGAACTGTCCACGCCCACCACCTGTGCACCCAACGCTACTAGTTTTTCGGTCAATACGCCGTCGCCGCAACCCAAATCGAGGATGCGTTCGCCGGATTGCGGCTGAAGTAAATCGAGCACAGGTTGCCCGAGCGCGGGTACGAAGTGAGCATTATCGGCGTAGGCAGCCGCACTCCAATTCTGGGAGGACGCTGATGCAGACGGAAGAGTCACGGGCAAACCCCTTATCCGATAAGGGTATCCGATTGGGGGTGTGGGAGCACAACCGCAAGTGCCCCTCTGTTTGACGATTGCCGCGTTGATGTTGGATATTGGGACTGAATGGACATTGAACGCATCATTGACGACATAGAGCAGCTAGAGGAAATGTTCGAAGCGCCGGACATTAGACCACTCAGCGCAAGCGACATCTCTGCTGCCAATCGACGGCACGACGAAATGCTCGCGCATAGCCCGTGGTTTGGGCTTTGGCAAAGGTATGGCGTCTGCTGCCGCTCGGAGCCTGCCGAACTTCGGCTCGGCGAAATTGAGAGCTAGACCTCCGCAGAACCCCTCGGTGCTCAGACATTCGGTCTCAAAAACTGGTTGTAGAGCCAAGCGAAAACCGCACCGCCGACAAGACCATCCACCGCTCCGTAGAGGGTCCCGACGATGACCTCAGCAATGCTGCGAGTCGCATGGTAGCCGAAGTAGACCGATGCCATTGTCTGGAGAAATTGCTGACCATAGCTGCTCCAGATCAAATTCGCCAGACCCATGCCCAGCATCGCCAATCCCCATAGGATTCCAGATGCCAGTGCCAGACCTTTTACGCTGAATTTCATGGCTTGCTCCTTTCCTTCCTTCCTTCATTCTAGGGCGGGCAGCCTCGTCCAGTCCTCGACTTGCTTGCGGAGAATTCTCTCGTCATCGAAGTGACTGGAGAACGTGATTGTCATCATTTTCTCGTTCGTTGCTGTCGCTGGATAATGTAGGGTGACGACAGCAGTTCAGTTCATAGAGGAGGTTGCCCATGACCGCTAAACCGAAATCGTTGCGACCTCGCTCACCGAAGCCTAACCTCCCAAGCAACGCCGAGGAGCGTATCCGCCGACGCGCCTACCAGTTGTATGAGCAGCGCGGCAGGACTGACGGCTTCGCCTTGGACGACTGGCTCCAAGCGGAACGCGAGATTCTCCGAGTGCAGAAGCAACGGAAGGTCAAAACAGCAAGAGGCTCTCAGTGTTGACGGCGATTAAGCTCTTGCACACCGTGATTTGGGGGTTACTGGCGGCGAGCATTCTGATCTTGCCCGTCGTGGGCGTGGTGCGCCGATTCCGTTTAGCCGCGATCCTCAGCGTGATTGTTCTCTTGGAGTGCGGACTGCTGGCCGCTAATGGAGGCAGATGCCCGCTGTCCGATTTAGCAGCCCGATACACTGACGACCGAGCGGGCAACTTCGACATCTACCTTCCAAACTGGCTCGCCAGCCACAACAAAGAAATCTTCGGAACGCTGTTTGTCGTCAACGAATTGATAGTGCTGTGGTGTTGGCTGAAGCGCCCGCGATTATCATCCGCCAACGACGGCGGCACTCTGTGATGCAGGTGGTGAAGGCGGGCGCACTTTATTTCGTTCTCGTTAGAAATGCCGCTCGATGACATTACTCTAGCAGTTCGGCTTGGTGCGCCCGCGTGTGAGAAAATTTCGTGAGAAACACATGAGACCGCCGTTTCGTTCCAAACAAGAAGTGATCATCAATGCTCCGCTGGAGACGGTGTGGGCGTTCAACATGGATATTACGAAAATCCCTACCTTTCATCCTCGCGTAGTCAAAGTGGAGCTTCTTTCAGGGAAGAAGTTCCGTGAGCCGGGCATTTCGTACCGATGCATCCTCTCAGGCGGAAAACACATGTGCGTTGAGAAGGACATCGAAATCGTTCCAATGCAGAAGCTTGTCACAGTACTGCCGGAGGACACGTTCGGAGTAAGCAAGATATTGTCTGACTACGTGGTCGAAACGACGGTTCATCGTGTCGGGCAGTCTTCTACGAAGATGGAGATCAGCCATTACTACTCCACACCGACACTGAAAGCCAAGCTGCTGAACCTAATCGCGAGACGAAAAATTGCCCGCGACACTCAAGACACCCTGAATGGAATGAAAGCTGCAATCGAATAGAGGGGCGCAGCGATCAAAAATGGCTGACGAAATTCTCTTCCACTATGAAACCACGATGGTGCGTCTGCGTCTTGCTCCCGGCGAAGCCATGCCGTGGCACCGCGATCCATTTCAACGCGTCGCCGTGGTCTTGGGAAGCGATCTGCTTTGCATTGTGTACCGGGATGGAGGAGAGAGCCATCGCGTCGAGAGGCCTTCGCGGACTTGCTGGGGCGGATCGGATAACCCAGATGAAACATGGAGAGCAAATCAGGGGAACGGGGTTACAATCCGCTGGTAGATTTCAGACGAGCGAGTCTGGGCGATTCTATCCGGGGGAACGATGGCAACCGGAATTGTCCGCCGCAACTATCATAGCTACGACAATGTGTTTTTCCCTGCGATGGCGGGGTTGTTTCTTGTGTTCGTCTTTATCGGGTTTGCTCCCACCTACTACCTTGCCGGGTTGTTCAGAGCGCCGCTCCCCAACCTGCTGGTGCACATCCACGGTGCGGTATTTTCGGTGTGGATTCTTCTGCTAATCACGCAAACCTCTCTGGTCGCCGGGAGCCGGGTCGATGTGCATCGCCGACTGGGCATGCTGGGCTTTGGTTTGGCATGCCTAATGGTAGTGTTGGGATTGCTGGTCTCTGCTGATCGACTTGCGCGACATACTACCAATCCCGGCACGGAGACGGTCGAAGAAGTGAGGGCGTTTTACGCGATCCCGCTTGCTGACATTCTGATGTTCGCCACGTTTGTATATCTCGGCTATCGCAATCGGTTCCGTCCCACTGTCCATAAGCGGCTCATGCTGTTCGCCACTTTGGCACTTCTGGACGCCGCCTTCGACCGCTGGCACATCTTCGACCCGTACTCGCTCCCAGTCGTAAACATCGTGTGCTTTGTTCCCCTGCTTCTGCTACTGATAGGCTACGACTGGTGGTCTACGGGAAAGACTCAACGAGTCACCCTATGGTCTAGCGTGTTCCTGCTGGTCGTGCAGCAGGCCCGACACCCCATCGGTCACACTGCGGTGTGGCAGAGTTTCGCCGCATGGGTCGGGACTCATTTTATCCACTTTTCGCTGAAGTGAACCAACCTGCGTGCTCACCAGCCAATCTGGTGCATTCACCGCGCTGTGAACGTCGGCAAGCAGCCCTACGAGCAAGTCACGATCTTCCTGCTCGACCGCCCAGACGCAGTGGCGCAACCGACCGAGGAATAGG
>JBAVAA010000684.1:0-9144 GCA_049585515.1 Terriglobales bacterium
CTACTGGGTCTACGGCGGCCAGCAGGAAAGCGGTTCCGTAGGCACCGCCAGCCGCAGCGACTTCGGCGAAATCACGTTTCGCGACTGGACCACCGTCGGTGTAGAAGAATACGGCTACGTCGCGCCCGATCCCCTGCATCCCAATCTGATTTATGGCGGCAAGGCGACGGTGTTCGACCGCAATACTGGTCAGACGCGTGACGTTTCACCGGTGGTCCTGCGCACCCGAAAATATCGCTTCACTCGTACCGCGCCGTTGATTTTCTCCGCAGCCGATCCGCATGTGCTTTATCTCGGGTCCAACGTGCTCTTCTCAACGCGCGACGGCGGCAACAGTTGGCAAATCATCAGTCCCGACCTGACCCGCGAAGATCCAGGCTCTCCAGAAACTCTGGGACCGTTTGTCGAAGACGATCCCGCAAAAGGCGAGCATCGCGGCGTGATCTATTCGATTGCTCCCTCGCCAAAAGATGCCAACCTGATCTGGGCCGGAACCGACGATGGCGTGATTCAAGTAACCCGCGACGGCGGCAAGAGCTGGCAAAATGTAACGCCGAAAGAGTTGACGCCGTGGAGCAAGCTGGCGCAGATGGACGCATCACACTTCGATACCGCAACGGCCTATGCCGCTGTGAACCGCTTTCGCCTCGATGACCTCCATCCTTATATCTATCGCACGCACGACGGCGGACAAAC
Organism: Terriglobales bacterium; assembly: GCA_049585515.1. Lineage (GTDB taxonomy): Bacteria > Acidobacteriota > Terriglobia > Terriglobales > Acidobacteriaceae > Acidiflorens. Next base: position 697 of record JBAVAA010000684.1, read on the forward strand.
CTGGCAGAAGGTCGTAAGCGGTCTGCCGGATAACGAGCCCGTCAACACAGTGCGCGAGGATCCCGAACGCAAGGGATTGCTTTTTGCCGGAACCGAACGCAGCGTGTACGTCTCCTTCGACGACGGCGACCATTGGCAATCGCTGAAACTGAATCTGCCCCCAACGTCGATCCGCGATCTCGTCATTCATCATGATGATGTTGTTGTAGGAACCCACGGCCGTTCGTTTTGGATACTGGATAACGTCACGCCGCTGCGTCAACTCGACGCAAAAATCAGCGGGTCGTCCGCATATTTGTTCAAGCCGCAACTGACCTATCGCGTGCGCCGCAACAATAACACCGACACGCCGCTGCCGCCCGAAGAACCCGCCGGACAAAATCCGCCCGATGGGGCGATGATCGACTACTGGCTCGGCAAGTACACGACGGCCTGTATTGAAACGCTGGAGATTACCGACCCATCCGGCCGGGTCGTGCGCCAGTTTTCTAGCGCCGACAAACCCGAAGTCGTAAGCCCCAAAGATTTCAACGTTCCCATGTACTGGGTCCGCGCCGCGAGAACGCTGTCGTCCGCGCCGGGAATGCATCGCTTCCTTTGGGACCTAACCTATCCCGCGCCTGACGTGCTAACCCACGACTACCCTATTTCCGCGATCTACCATGACACGCCTCTCTATCCCTTGGGAGCAACCGTGTTGCCCGGTCAATACAAGGTCGAACTAACAATTAGCGGGTGTAGTTACATCAGCTCTACGCAGACCCTTAATGTGCACATGGATCCGCGGGTGAAGACCTCGCCCGAAGACCTACGCCGCCATTTCGACCTCGATAGGAAAATTGCCGACGCTCTGCACTGGGACTACAAAGCCATGCGACAGGTGCACAGTCTGCGAGTGCAGTTGAAATCGCTCGTCGCCGGACCAGATTCCATCCAAAAGTCAGCTGCCGAACTCGACGCGAAAGCCGTGCTCATCGAAGGCTCGGAAGCCGGCTCTGGCGCCCGCTACATGAGCACTCCCGAAGGGCGCAGCCTGGCTCGTCTGAACAGCGGTCTCGGCACACTCCTCAATGCTCTCGATACCGCCGACGACGCGCCCACCACTCAGCAACTCGCCATGTTCGGGGAACTGGAAAAAGCGCTGCAAGAACAATTGTCAGCCTGGGCCCAACTCAAATCCAAAGACGTGCCGGCACTGAACGACGAATTGAAGAAGGCGGGCTTGTCTCCGATTGTTCTCGAGAAGCCAGCCGCAGGCGCCGGCGATTCATCCCAAACCACCACCCAGGATCGAGACCAGAACGAAGAATAGAGAAAAACCGGGTACCCACTCATTCGCGTTTTTTGCGATGAGCGGGTACCCGAGCCCAAACGAAACCCCGACTTGCGCGCAGGCCGTGAAACCCGATAGTCTTCCTCACCACCCATCCGCTGAATCGGACCGAAGGAGAAAGGCACCGATGCCGCAAGTTGCCGCCATCGCCGAATGGGATTCATTGCTGGCGCGTCTCCGCGCCTTGATCCCGGAAGCTTTCACCAACGAAAACCGCGTGCTGAACCTGATCGAAGGGGAGTGGAAGGAGCCCGGTTTCGGGCGCCACTATACCTCCTCGATCGACGGCCGCAGCCTCGGACGCATCCCGATGCTCGAACTGGAACCGGCGCGGCGCGCGGTGAAGTTTGCCAAGCACGAAGCAGCCGCGTGGGCTGCCGGCGATCTCGACCAGCGGCGGCAGCGCGTCACGGATTGCCTGCAGCAACTGAAGCGCGAGCGCGAGCTCATCGCCCTGCTCCTTATCTGGGAGATCGGCAAGCCCTACGCGCAGGCCCTTACCGACATTGACCGCTGCATCAGCGGGGTCGAGTGGTATGTCGAAAACATCGAGAGCATGCTTGCCGGACGCAAACCGCTCGGCCTGATCTCCAACATCGCGTCATGGAACTACCCCATGTCGGTGCTGCTGCACGCCGTACTGGTGCAGGCACTGGCCGGCAACGCGGTCATCTCGAAGACGCCGACCGACGGCGGGCTCTACTCACTAACGATTGCGCATGCTATCGCGCGCCGGTGCGGTTTGCCGGTCTCGCTGGTCAGCGGCTCCGGCGGACAGCTCAGCGAAGCCCTGGTGCGCAATGAGCACGTCGATTGCCTGGCGTTTGTCGGAGGCAAGAGCAATGGCGGCGTCATCGCCTCCACGCTCTATGACGACCGCAAACGCTACCTGCTCGAAATGGAAGGCGTCAACGCTTACGGCATCTGGGACTTCTCCAACTGGACCGAACTCGCGCAGCAACTCAAGAAAGGTTTCGACTATGGCAAGCAGCGCTGCACCGCGTATGTTCGCTTCGTAGTGCAGCGTGAACTTTTTCCTCAATTTCTAGAAGCCTATCTCCCCGTGCTGCGTTCGCTGCGCTACGGCAACCCGGTGCTGGTGGAAAAACCCGAAGACCCGTTGCCCAAGCTGGACTTCGGCCCGCTCATCAACAGCAAGCGCGTCGAAGAGCTGCGCGTCTTCTATACCGACGCGCTGGGCAAGGGAGCGGTGAGCCTGTTCGAGGGCAAACTCGCCGAGAACATGGTGTTTCCTAATCAGGACGTCTCGGCCTACCTGGCCCCGGCGGCGCTGCTGAACATCCCGCGCAACTCCAAGCTCTACCACAATGAGCCTTTCGGCCCGATCGATACGATCCTTGTTGTTGACCATCTCGAGGAACTGGTCTCAGAGATGAATGTTTCGAACGGTTGCCTGGTCTCTTCGATTGCGACGGACGATTCGGCGATCGCCAGGCGCGTAGCCGGAGAGCTGCGCGCGTTCAAAGTCGGCTTAAATACAGTCCGTTCCCGGGGCGATCGCGAAGAAGTTTTCGGCGGCATCGGACAATCCTGGAAAGGCTGCTTCGTCGGCGGAAAATACCTGGTGCTGGCAGTGACGCAGGGAGGGGCCGACGAAAAGCTCTACGGCAACTTCCCAACCTACTCGATGCTGCCGGATGAGACGCAATCCAAGTCGAACGGCTAGCGGCTGGTCTGAGCGACGGCCCAGGAGTCAGCGGGGAAACTCCCGCAGCACAAACTCCATCGCGGCGTCCCGTGACGCAAGTCGACCTTCCAATTGAGCGTCCTCCACCGCTCCCAGTATTTCTGTGAATCGAGGACCGGGTTCATAACCCGCATCAATCAAATCGCGGCCGGTAATCAGCGGAGTCGGACGAATTGCTTCAGGCGGCAAGGAACGCAACTGCTCGCGCGCGTAATCGTACGCGTCGAGTTGGCCGTGGCTGGAAAGGCAGTCGATCCGGTGCAACTCCAGATGCTCGTCGAAGGCGGGCAGGCGCAGAAACTTCTTCAGCGTGGATTGGCTCATCCGCTGCACTTGTCCGAATCGCATGTGGTTATCGACCAGCGCGAGAATCTGATCCGTCTCGTCGTTCGAGAAGCGCAAGCGCCGCAGGATTTCAGCAGCCATCTTTACGCCTACATCCACGTGACCATCGAAGCGAATGCGGTCCGGCGCGACGCGGAAAGTCGAAGGCTTGCCCACATCGTGCAGCAGCGCCCCCCAGGCCAGGGTTTTCGAACTGCCTGCCGGCAATTTCTCGAGCAACAGCAGCGTATGCACAAAGACATCGCCTTCGGGATGATATTGCGGAGGCTGCTCCACTCCCTTCATGGCGGCGATTTCTGGCAGAACTTCTTGCAGAAGTCCGGTCGTGTCGAGCAACTCAAACGCGCGGCGGGCGCGGCCTTCGGTCAGCATCCTGGTCAATTCGCCGCGCACCCGCTCACAGGAAACCTGGTGAATTTTCCGCGCCAGCTTTTGGATCGCTGCCATGGTTGCCGGATCGATCTGGTAATCGAAGCGCGCGGCAAAACGCACGGCGCGGAGCATCCGCAGTTTGTCCTCCGCAAAACGCCGCTCGGGATCACCGATGGCGCGCACGATTCCAGCCTTCAGGTCGCCGCGCCCACCGACAAAATCCAGAACTTCGTTCGTGGCCGGATCGAGCATCATGCCGTTGATGGTGAAATCGCGGCGTTGCACGTCTTCGCGCGGCTCTTTGGTGAACCGAACTTCGTCGGGATGGCGTCCATCGGAGTAGCCTACGTCTGAGCGGAAGGTGGCTACTTCGACTGTGCCATCGCCTTGACGGGCGGGGACGCCCGTCGGTCCGCTGGATTCAGGGACCAGAACCACCCCAAACTGCTCGCCCACCGCGTAGGTCTGCGGGAAGATTTGCATGACTTGCTGCGGCGTTGCATCGGTGGCGACGTCGAAGTCGGCGGGTTCGCGGCCTAGGAGGAGATCGCGCACGCAGCCGCCGGCGAAGTAGGCCTGGTGTCCGCGTTCGCGCAGGGTGCGAACGATTTCGGCAGCGTGTTGTTTGGCGGCGGACAAGAGCAGGACGACCGAACTTGCACGGGTACTTCAACCCCCGAAGGTTCTTGGGTCAATTATGAGATAGCCACTAGCCACTGTCCACCGCGCCTTCCACCAGCGGAACAAACCGGCAGCCTTCGAGCACTCGTACCTCCGGCTGTCCGTTCATTTTGCGGATCAACTGCAATTCCTGGCTGGACGACGGCCCAATCGGCGCCATCATCCGTCCACCCTCCCGTAGTTGAGCAAACAGCGCAGGCGGCATTTCGGACGTTGCGGCCGAAACTAGAATCGCATCGAAGGGCGCGTACTCGGGCCAGCCCTGGCTTCCGTCGCCGACCTTGATTCTTACGTTGCCATACCCCAACCGGCGCAGCGTACTCTCCGCCGCCGAGGCCAGCGCCGCGTGGCGCTCCACCGAACACACCTCGGCCGAGAGCAGCGAAAGCAAAGCCGTAACGTAGCCCGAACCGGTGCCGACTTCGAGAACGCGGTCAGTCGGCTCAAGCGCAAGGCGCTCAAGCATCGCCGCCACAATATAAGGCTGCGAGATGGTTTGTCCCTCCCCGATCGGCAGCGGATGATCGCCGTAAGCGTCCGGCCAAAAATTCTCCGGGACAAACTCATGCCGCGGCACTCGAAGCATCGCGTCGAGCACCCGCACGTCGCGAATGCCGCGCTCGGCAAGCTGCAGGCGGACCATTTCTTCGCGTTGCGCTCGCATCGAATCGGATTGAAAAGCAAACGCCATACAAACGACGTAGGGACGGACGCATTCGTCCGTCCAGCCCGGCGAGACAGATTGCTGAACTCAAGTTTCTCAACGGACGGGAAGGGCACGAGTTCCACTCGTGCCGTTAAGTCATCGAAAATGTGTCCGCGCTTTAGCGCCTGAGGAATTTTGCGCCCGCGATTGGTTTTTCCGCAAACCATAAAGCCGGGCACAATGTCCTCCACCAGCCAACTCAGTACGGCCCGATGATCCCGCCAATATTGCGCGCCGCAGGCGCCTCCGTCCGCGCCTTCTTCCCCTGCGCCTCAATCAGGTCAAGATACTTGTACGCCGATCCCGTATTAAAAAGCACGACCGTGTCCTCTGCGCGAAAGAAGCCGCTGGCCAGCAATTTCTGATAAGCAACCAGCGACGCCGCTCCTTCAGGCGCGGCAAACACGCCTTCCACGCTAGCCCAGTGCCGCACGGCGCCGAGAATTCCCGCGTCGGTCGCCGCAACCGCCGTGCCCCCGCTCTTCTCCAGAATATCGAGGATCAGGTAATCCCCATAAGCCTTAGGCACGCGCAGTCCAGCGGCAAAGGTCTCGGCGCCCGTCCACATTTCGCTGACCCACGTGCCGGAAGCGGGCTTCTTGCCGGAAGAAGTCTTCCCCGCCTCCCAAGCCTTAACAATAGGCGCGCACCCAGCCGCCTGCACCGTAACCATCTTCGGACGTTCCCGCCCGATCCACCCCAACTCCTCCATCTCATCGAACGCCTTCCACATCCCAATCATCCCCACGCCCCCGCCAGTCGGATAGATGATACCGTCCGGAAGCTTCCATCCAAGCTGTTCGGCCACCTCGTAGCCCATAGTCTTTTTGCCCTCGACGCGAAATGGTTCCTTAAGCGTCGAGACATCGAACCATCCTTCCTTATTCTTGAGTTCGGCCACCATGCGTCCGCAATCGCTGATCAGGCCATCCACAAGCGTGACGTGCGCCCCGTAGTAGTCGCATTCCATGCGGTTAGCGATGGGCACATCCTTCGGCATAAAAATGTAGGCTTCGATACCCGCCGAAGCCGAGTAAGCGGCCAGCGCCCCACCAGCGTTGCCCGCAGAAGGAGCAGCCAGCTTCTTCAAACCGTAATGTCGAGCCATAGTGACCGCGACCGACATCCCGCGAGCTTTGAACGATCCGGTGGGATTCAGGCCTTCGTCTTTGATGAAAACATTCGCAAACTCGCGGCTCGCAAGCATGGGAGTAAATCCCTCGCCCAGCGTGATGGTCTTTTCACCGGCAGCAAGTTCAGGGAGAACCTCCGCATAACGCCACATGCTGGCCACGCGCCCCGCCAAATCTTCGCGGCGCAACTTCCCTCTCAGGCTGGCAAGATCGTAGCGAACGAAAAGAACACCCCCATCCTTGGGGCAAACATTCTGCGGCCGATCAGCGGAGAGATGCTCTCCGCAGCGCGTGCACTCAAGGTAGGAAATTCGCATCGTGGGAAGGATAGCATTGGACAACCCGACAGTAGCGCCGGCATCCTGCCGGCTGTCCTGAGGGCGTCCCGCCCTCAGCGGCGGTCGAGAACGCCCGCCGGGACGGCGGTGCTACACCCGTTTCAGCATCTCATTCGCCCGCCGGAACCAGGGCCGCTCCCGCCGCCGCAGGTAGCCCGGCATGGTCGGCTTCTTATCGAGCACCTTCTGCGCCCATTCGCGGGCTTCGGCGTTGCGGCCCTCCGACGCCAGCAACTCCGCAAAATTCAAGTAAGTCTCCGATAACGTCGAGGTAATCGTCACCTGCCTAAACAGCGCCTCGGCTTTTTCTTTCTGCCCAGTCTGCGCGTACGCATGGGCAAGCAATCCGGCAGCGCGCTGGAAGTCATAGTCCGGCTCTTTGCCGACCACCCGCTCCAGATCGGGCAACGCGGCTGCCGCATCGCCTAACAAGATCGCACAAACGCCTCGCCGGTAAAACGGGTCAAGCGTATCGGCCCGGGCGGCAATCGCTCTGTCGAACGCGGCACGCGCCTCTGCGAGCTTGCCATCGTCCATATAAAGATCGCCAAGTTCTTCATAGTTTCCGGCCGACGGATTATCGCGAATCGCCGCTTCCAATTCATGAATGCGCTTGCGCCGCGGAAAAACTTTGAAGGACTGGCCGACCAGTCCAATGTCAGGAAGCGCCTCGACGACCAGATAGATAACCGCCCCCAGCGGACCAAGAAATACGATGACGAAAATCCAGTAGTTGTCTGGCCGGCGCCGGATGAAATGCACGATGGCCAGTCCCTGTAGGATGATGCCCCACGGATAAAAAAGATGGCTAAGCAATCCCATGCGGTATTAAGCGTACTTCGGCCCTAGCGTGAGATTACACATTTGTGGAAGATGGAGAAAGTGATTGCAAGGTGGCAGTCGGTATTCGAGCTTTTCACGGATTTGTCATCCCGAACGAAGCAAGGAATCTACATTTTGCAGCGGACCGCAATTCCCAGAGGAGCCCAGGGCGAACAAGAACAGGAGCCGTGATGTCGATCCGAGATGCGCAAATCAGTGACGAACAGCAGATCCTGGCGCTGCATGAAGCCGGAGACAAAGCGTTAATGAACGCCGACCTAACGGTTCTGGCGCAGATTTTTGCCGATGACTACGTGCAGTACAACGAAGCCGGCAAGCCCTTCACAAGGCAAGACGTGCTGAACAACTTCCGCACGGGCAAGATTCGCTATCCATCGATTGTCTCAACCGGACGCAAGATTCGCGTCTTCGGCGATACCGCCGTCGTGCACGGCTCGGAATCGGACGAAGTCGAGGTCAACGGAAAGCGCTCTGCCGCGCGCTACGTCTATCTCGACGTGCTCCAGAAACGCGATGGCCAATGGAAGTTGGTAGCGTCGCAATTGGCGCGCCCGCCGGAGTAAGAGAATCCCAGCCCCGGAGGGGCGAACGAACTTAGCCCAGCGCTTCAGCGTTGGGTAACGTAGAAGAATGACTCAAGTCCCAGAGGGACGACTGATTTTTCACGCACACTCTTTCGGTCCATCACGGCAAGTCCTACTCCGCTGCCCGCATCCGATTCTGCCAATGCGTCCACAAGAACCAGGCAATTCCGCCGATCAGCAACACTCCAATGATCGCATCCAGCTGATGGAAGTACTTGCCCAGCGAGCGCCAGTTCTCCCCCAGTTTCATGCCCAGGTAAGCCAGCGCGAAACACCAGGGCCACGATCCGATGAAGGTATAGAGATGGAACTTGCCGCGTGGCATGCGCGCGACTCCCGCGGGCAATGCGATAAATGTCCGGACCACGGGCAGCACCCGCGCGATCACCACAGCCGTCTCTCCCC
>JBAVAA010000685.1:0-1634 GCA_049585515.1 Terriglobales bacterium
GCGCAGGAAGAAACGCCGTGGCCGATGAGCGCATGCTCGCTCGGTAACCCAAGCCATCGCGCCGATGCGCCGGTGGCAATGATCAGGGTGCGGGTCTGAATGGTCTCTTTGCCGACGCTTAGCTCAAGCGGGTGCTTGCTCAAATCTGCCTTGATCGCGTGGCCCATGTGATAGTCGGCGCCGAAGCGCATCGCCTGCTTGCGCATGTTTTCGACCAGCTCCGGCCCCTGAATGCCTTCGGGGAATCCGGGAAAATTTTCCACCAGAGTAGTCAACCCTAATTGACCGCCCGGTTCATGGCCTTCAATGACCAGCGGCTTGAGATTGGCGCGGGCGGAGTAGAGGGCGGCGGTGTGACCGGCACATCCGGAGCCGATGATCACAACATTGCGTATGTCCATAGTGAGAAGCAATCTTAGAGGAACAGTGTCAAAGAAACCGTGCTAGTAGATAGATTCTGAAAAATGGATTTCGCTTCATCCAGCAATCACGATGCCAGTACCGTAACCGCGTAATTCGTACCGTTTCACCATGAGAGTAGCGCCGCCGTCCCGGCGGCTGTCGCGAGGGCGAGACGCCCCCGGAACAGCCGGCAAGATGCCGGCGCTACTCGTTTCACGAGTGCCATCGCTGCCGCAGTTGCATGCTACGGGTTTTTCTTGCTCAAAGCACCTGCCTTGGCCGGAGTTCCCACGCCCAAGCGGGCCAACTCCTGGGGCACCATTTTGCGCGCGCCCAAAGCGTCGCGATAACGCTCCATAATCCCAGAAGCGGAGCGGAAGATCGGTTCGTACGCGCTCTGGTCCGTTGCCGGAGTTCCTTCTCCTCCCGCGCATCGCGTCAACACCACTGACGATTTTCCAAAGCGCTCCAGTTTGACGCGCGACACAGGTGTGCTCGTCGATAGCATCGCCGCCGCGGTAGCAACCGCGGAAGCGCTATCTTCGATGGAAATCTCCATCAGATCTTTGGGATCGCGCACCCGTAGGACTAGAGTCTCCACCATATTCGTCGAATCGACGCTGAATGAATATTGGACATTGCTGAAAGGAGTGCCGTCAGGAAACTCGCGCCGCACCCGGACCCAGTTCGCCGCAGAGACTGTCCCCGCCGGCAACACCGGCATACCTGGAATCGGTACGCTCTGATCAAGCGTAGAATGTCCGCGGGCGACCTCGAAATCCTTGCTGAATGACGGCTTGCCGGGCACTTTGGCCAGGGCCGCCGTTAGCTCTTTTTGCTCACCGCTCGAAGGCGCGCACACATTGATGACATTCACTTTCACCGGAGGCTGCTGGGAATTGGCCGAAGGGTGCTGGGCGAACGTTGACGCGGCCACCGTCATGGCCATCAGGATCAGAATTTTGCGAGAGAACACGGCGAAATTGTATCAGGGGATCAGAAGCCAGAGGTCAGATTTCACAGGTAAAAGCCTATGAGTCAAGGCGCGGTTACCTCTGCAATCTGACCTCTGACCTCTGCAATCCTAATCGGCAGCTCCAGCGGAATTAACTTCAATCGCACCGTGGCGCCGCAGTAGTTGCGGCAGATTCTGCGAAAACGCCGAGCGCGGCAGCACCATGTCACAGCCCACCTCGTGCGCTTTCTGCTTCAGGTCGCCCTGCACGTGCGAA
>JBAVAA010000686.1:0-3708 GCA_049585515.1 Terriglobales bacterium
GCTTTACCGAATTGTTCGGCATTGGCGGAATAGTAACCATGGGAGGGATCGTACAGGCAGATTTCCATGTAACGCGAGAACGGCATGGGCCCGCGCTCACGGATTTCGCGCTCGATAAGTTGGCGGACCTCTTGTTGGCGGAGGGCGTGTTGGCCGACGGACTGTTCGCGGACGGACACTGCGCTAGCTTCCTTGGCTTCCCTCGTTTTCCTGCGCGGCAGGCGATGGGTTGCTTCGATCCTGCGGCGTGCGGGTAAACATTTCGATGAAATAGTCGTGCAGTCCGTCGTAGAGCTGGTGCTGCAGATGCCACGCGAACTGCGGATGATCGAGGTCGCGCGGGTGAATCGGAAGCACGTAGGTATGAACGGGAACGGTCGAGTTTTTGAGGTCAATATTCTTCAGGTCGAAGTTCTTCAGGTCGATGAGGATTTCGATAACGCCATTATTTTCCCGAGCGGAAAAAGCGAGCAGCGGGTGATCGTAAAGCCGCAAATGATCAAGAACTTTTTGGAGAGAGCCGGAATCGGTCACGGGTTCATTGTACTCAGAAGCCAGGTTCCCAGTTCTCAGCATCCGAGAAAATGGGTTTACTGAGAACTGAGAACCGGCAACTGAGAACTGATTCTAGGCTGCCATTCGCATCGCGCGGTCCTCAACGTGGAAGGCGCGTTTGACGGGCGGCATGGCCAGATAGAAAATGCAGGCCGCGTTAATCGCTCCGAACACCAGCGAAAACATGTGCGCGTGCACCACGCCAGGGAGAAGCAGCACCAGCCCAATCGCGGAAAACAGCAGCGTGAGCAGCCGTCCCCAGTTTTGCATCTGGAGAACGCCGTACCCCGCAAGCACGTGCACGAGCGCGAACACAATAATGACGAGGCCAGCGACATGGCCGAGACCTTGCAGCCAGCGTGCAGCCGCGCTGCCTTCGGCAGCAAAGGAAGCTACCCTGGCGACCAGTCCAGTGAATAGCAGAAAACAGAGTCCGAACAGCAGGCCGATTGCACCGCGCAGAATCTGGTAGTAACCGACCAGAGTGACACCAAGTGGGCGCATAAATCCTCCGGTACAAATGTGGAAGGACTATACCACAGGAGGCTAGTGGCAGGCCGCAGGTGACAGGTCGCAGGAAAAACCCAAAACTGCCAGCAGTCGCGGGTTTTCTGCCACCTGCGACCTAACCTACTCGTAGCGGAGGGCTTCGATGGGGTCCAAGCGGGCGGCTTTGATGGCTGGCAGCATTCCGCTGATTACGCCCACGAATCCCAGAATTATGGTGGACGCAAGAAGAGTGGCCGCGTCGATGGTCAAATGAATATCTCCCTCGCTGCCATTTTCGACGAAGGCGCTCCAGAGGGTCAGAGATCCGACCGACCAGGAAACGATGTAGGCCAGAGCCACGCCGGCAAGTCCCCCCAGCAGCGTGATGGCCAGCGCTTCGGCCAGAAACTGGACCATGATATGCCAGCCGCGGGCGCCAAGGGCCTTTTCGACGCCGATCTCGCGCGTACGCTGAGTGACAGAGACCAGCATAATGTTCATCAGCCCTACGCCCCCGATGCCGAGCGTGAGCAGGCCGATGAAGCCGAGCAGAATCTTGATTCCGGTGGTGATCACGCGCAGGTTGAGCAGGTCGGCGAATACGTCGAACACAAAGATCGCGCGCTTGTCCTTGGGGTCGAATTCATGATGAAAAGCCATCGACCGCCGGACCGCATCGGCGACTTTCTCGTGGTCGCCTTCGTATTCGATAGCGACCGCATTGAGGTAATAAGTATTGGTAAGGTCACTCATGGCGCTGAACGGGATATACACTTTGCCGTTCATGTTGTCGTCGCCATTTTGAATGACGCGCTTGAGCACGCCGACGACCACGTAGGAAATGCCATCGAGCCGGACCTTCTCGCCGAGCGCATTCTGGCCCGAGAACAACTTTTTCTTGACGTCGGCTCCGAGAATCGCGACCCGGCTGTGCGTATTTTCGTCGAGGTCGGTGAAGAAGGTGCCGTCTTCGACGTCCATGCGGCGCATGCGCTGATAATAAGGATAGACTCCGCTGATCCCATAATTGCCGCTGCGTGTGCCGTAAGCAACCGTGCTTTGTTTGAACGCCTCGGGCGAGATGCGCTTGAGCAGAGGCACCTCGGCCTGCAGATAATCGAGATCGTTGACCGTAAGTTTGACTTCGCTGCCGGCCTTGGTGCCGCCGGCCTGCATCGAGGTGCGTCCGGGAAAGATGAAAACCAGGTTCGTTCCCCAGGAGCGAAAAGCGACCCAGAGTCCGCGCTCAAAACCGGACCCGTAAGCTAGCAGCAGCACAACCGTGGCGATGCCCCACGCCATCCCCAGCATGGTCAGGATGCTGCGGCGGCGGTTGTGCCTGAGCGCGTTGTAGGCCTGGCGGCAGAGTTCGAGAAGCATAATTAATCCAGGGACCTATAATCCAAGGAGCTTGCGGACAAGCTCCGGTTTCGTATCAGTGCTTCGTATAAGTGTTTCGTGTCAGGGTATCGCTTCAGCGATACTGTATCTTCGCCAAATCAAACGCCCCTTTAGGGGCTGCACGGCCGACATCGCCGCAGCGCCTGAAGGCTCCTTCCTGGCGTGGCGCTTGCGATATCGCTAAAGCGATATCCTGATACGCACCTCGGGGCGCTCGCAATATCGCCAAAACGATATCCTTCAAACCTTCTGCGTTCTGCCGATCGTTCGCCCACTTACTCCTGGCGCAGAGCTTCCACTGGTGGCAGCAGAGCCGCCTGGCGCGCTGGATACAGCCCGGCGGCGATCCCGGCAAGCGCTAGCGAAAGAATGGCGATGGCCGCAGACGACGGAACAATCCGCGGCGTGTCGAATCCTTCCGGTGCGGGCAACGCGGCAAGACCCGTAACTAACGCCGTTGTAATGGCCAAACCGATGCCGCCGCTCACCGCGGTTAGGAACGCGCCTTCCACAAAGAACTGGGTCAGAATGGCGCGGTAAGTGGCGCCCAGCGCTTTGCGCAGACCGATCTCGCGTGTGCGCTCGGTGACCGATACGAGCATGATGTTGATGATGCCGATGGCGCCCAGAGCAAGCGTGATCACGCCGACCACGCCCAGAAAATAGTCCATGCCGTCAAAGATTTTGCCCACGCGTTTGTTGTCTTCGATGGTGTCCCAGTCCTCGAACGATTCCGTAAGCTTCGGATCGAAGCCGTGGCGGCGAGCAAGAATGTCGTGGACTTCCTGTTTCGCCGCCAGATCCCCGCTGGGCGTGAGCGGACGGTAATTCAGGAATGAGATCGCGTCTTCGGCATTCTGCTCCTTCAGCCGGAACAGATTGCGCATGGTCTCGATGGGAATGAAGATTCGCGCATTGGTTCCGTTGTTGCCATCCTGCCCTACCTTGCTAAGCACGCCGATAATTTCGAAGCGTACGCCGTTCAGCAGGATGGGCGAGCCCACGGCAGGACGTCCCGGGAAGATGTTCTTCAGCAACTCCCACCCGACGACGGCCACTCGGCGCGTGCCGGTGTTGTCCTCCTCGTTGAACCAGCGGCCCGGCCCGATCGGAATGGTGCGGATCTGGTTATATTCGGGTGCCACGCCGAAAACCTGCCCATTGGTCGAACCATAATCGCTCACCGCGCGAATGTCCTCTCGGTCAAGCACTGGCGAAACATATTTGAGCAATCGCGCTTCGCTGCGGATGGCGAGGTAATCC
>JBAVAA010000687.1:0-6386 GCA_049585515.1 Terriglobales bacterium
GTTCATGAGGAACGCCGCCTGCGCGCTTCCATCCCGCACCTGCGACAGAGCATCGGCGGCTTCGCGGCAATAGGAAATATTTTGCTCAGAGCGAATTGCCTCCTCGGAGATCTTCAAAACGCCTTCGAGCACGCACTTGTGCAACTGCACTACATCGAGTGTTTGCTGACGCAGAGAGAGCTTTCCGAACAGGCGAGGATCGACGTTCTTCGGTGTGTGCAGCAGAAAGACACGCTCGGCCATTATCGCGAGCAGGGCCGTTCCCTCGCGTCCGGCCTCGTGCAGGATGGCTGTGGCACGTGGGGCGTCGATTGCGGCGTCGACATCTTCCACGCTGAAGAATTTCTTTGCCTCGGCCTGGAAATGCGCTGCGGCGAAAGATGGAAGATCCCGCACTAGCCGATGGGTCGGCAGAATTACCAGGCCAGGGCGGTCCATGTCAACGAAGGTCATCATCACCGAGTCGTAGGGCAGGGGAATGCCCGAGCTGGTCTCGGCGGCGGCCTGGCGCTCGTTGCGATAGGCGAGGGCGGTTTCGTAGCGGTGATGGCCGTCGGCGATGATCAGCTTCTTGTCCTGCATCCTTTCGCGCACGAAAGTAATGACCGCGGGATCGGAGATTTTCCAGACGCGGTGGACTACGCCGAACTCGTCGGTGACTTCGATCTCAGGGGCGATTCCTGGGGCTACAGCGGAATCGAGCCGGGTATCTATTTTGCCGCCCCCGCCGTAAAGCATGAAGAGTTGGCCGAAGTGGGCGCGAGTTGCGCGCAGCAGGTCGAGCCGGTCGGCCTTGGGCTTGGCCAGCGTCTGCTCGTGCCGGAACACTACGCTGGCGTGATATGGCTCGATGCGTCCCAGGGCAATGAAGCTGCGCCGCTCGACGGGAGTCTGGACTTCCGGAACGACTTTGGGAGCGGTGAAGGTTTGGGAGTACCGGTAGATTGAGGGTTCGGAATCTCTGCGCAAAATGCCCGTCTGACGCCAAGTTTGAAACGCCGTGGCCGCCCGGGTATACACGTTCTCGGACGCCCCGTCGCCGGGCAGGTGTTTTCCAAGAATAATCCGCACGAGGTTATAAGGACTAGCCTGATAGTAGGCCTGCTGCATGGCGGAAGTGATTTTGTCGTAGGGCTGGGTGACAGCCTGCTGGACTGGCACGCGCTCGGGGTCATAGCGCCAGGCTCGGAAGGGGGAAATCATTGCCATACCATTGCCAAACTGGGAAGGCAGAATTGTAGCAGGGACGGTCGGGGATCGGTTCGAAGTCCGGTCGAAGTCGTGCCGGGTGCCCGGGCAGAGTGGGTTGGAAGGAGTAAAAGGAGAAAAAAGATGCGCAGAATCCGAAGCTACCTTTCGATTGCCGGCGGAATCTAAGGGTTGCGCCCGAAAAGGTGACAACACTTTTTCGAGATTGTGCTACTATCCGGGTCAGTGAGCTTGTTGGGACCCGCGTTTCAGGGAGCGGGTCGCCTCCCTCCACGGCGCGGATTTGGGTGGGGCCTATGTTGCACCGCAAACAGTTCTCGGCTCGCGTCTTCCTCAATGTCATTCTGATGATGGCTGTGTGCGGCGGCCCGCTGCTCGCTCAGAGTTTGAATGATGATGTCCACATACAGCCGCGGGTGCAGGCGGCTGCTCCGAAGGAGCCGGATATCGATCCGGCGTTCAAGACCCATACCAAGCCGATGAAGGTGCAGGTGGACATGGTGCTGGTGCCGGTCACCATCACCGATCCGCTGAATCGGCTGGTAACGGGACTCGATCGCGAGAATTTCAATCTTTTCGAAGGGAAGGATCAGCAGGAGATCAAAACATTCTCGAGTGAAGACGCTCCGGTCTCGATCGGCGTGATCTTTGATATGAGCGGGAGCATGAGCAGCAAGATCGAGCGCGCCCGCGAAGCGGTGATCGAGTTTTTCAAGACCGCCAATCCGCAGGATGAATTTTTTATGATCGCTTTCTCCGACAAGCCGGAGGAGATTGCCGATTTTACCAACTCAGTGGATGAGATTCAGAGTCGGCTGCTGTACACGGTTCCGCGGGGCCGCACGGCATTGTTGGACGCGATTTACCTTGGCGTCACCAAGATGCGGCAGGCGAAATACCCGAAGAAGGCATTGCTGATCATCTCCGACGGAGGCGACAACCACAGCCGCTATACCGAAGGCGAGATCAAGTCGATGGTTAAGGAAGCCGACATCCTGATCTACGCTATCGGCATCTACGATCATTATTTCCCGACCGAAGAAGAACGGCTCGGACCGGCGCTGCTCAGCGATGTCACCGAACTGACCGGTGGCCGGGCTTTTACCATTGATAACCCGAACGACCTGGCGGACGTTTCCACAAAAATTGGTATCGAGTTGCGCAACCAATATGTGATTGGATACCGTCCCAAGAATCCAGCGCATGATGGCAAATGGCGTAAAATAAGAGTCAAGCTCTTACCGCCAAAAGGATTGCCCCCGCTCAAGGTCTATGCCAAGACGGGTTACTATGCGCCGACGGAATAAGATTCCTCTACTGACTGTTTTCCTCCTGCTCCTGACCGCGCTGTTTTTATCGAACTCCAGTGCAAAGGGCCAGGCCCCGAGTGAATCTTCCGCGATGCCGGGCGCGACTTCCCGTGCGGTTGCGAGTGCGCCCGCGGCCCAAGTCGACGCTGCGAAAAATTCTCAGCAGCACGATTCTCAGAGTAAGGCTTCTCAAGACTCCGGTCAGAGTCCCGACGGGTCCGACAGTGGCGTTTTTGTTTTCCGCAAGCAAGTCGAAGAGGTTGTGCTGCATGCGACCGTTGTCGATGACAAGCAGCGCATCATCACCAACCTCAGTAAGGGCGACTTCAACGTTTACGAAAATGGGAGTCCGCAGACGATCACTTCATTCCGCCATGAGGACATTCCCGTAGCGATTGGCATTGTCGTGGATAACTCGGGTTCAATGCGGGAGAAGCGGCAGAAGGTGAACGCGGCGGCGCTGAATCTGGTGCGGTCGTCGAATCCAAATGACGAGGTGTGCATCGTCAACTTCAACGATGAGTACTATCTCGATCAGGATTTCACTTCGAACATCAATAAGCTGAAAGAGGGGCTGGAGAAGATCGAGGCGCGCGGCGGCACCGCGCTTTACGATGCGGTCGTGGCCACCGCCGACCACTTGAAAAGAGACGCCAAGCTCGATAAGAAGGTGATTCTTGTGGTGACGGACGGAGAAGACAATGAGAGCGCCGAAACTCTGGAGCAGGCGGTACGCCGGTTGCAAGGCGACGGCGGTCCCACGGTTTACTCCATCGGTATCCTCGAGAAGGAAGAACACCCGAAGCACGCCAAGCGTGCTCTGCAGATCATGTCTCAGAGAACGGGTGGGATCGCCTTTTTCCCGCAAACGCTGGACGAAGTTGACGCCATCAGCCGCACCGTGGCGCACGATATACGCACGCAGTACACCATCGGATACAAGCCGACGACGCCGAAGACCCAGGGCGGTTACCGGCAGGTAAAGGTGGATGCCCGTTCGCGTGACCACGGCAAGCTGACCGTGCGCACGAAGAGCGGGTATTATGCGGGGCCGGAAACCGCTTCGGCGGCGCAGTAGCGGCGGGCAGGGCGCCCCGGCATTACTACTGGTAATTGACGCTGGCGGCTTGCCTTCCTTACTCTGACAGAGTGGACACATTGACATCAAGCTCCCGCCTGCGCGTCAGTGACGACATTTCGAATCTCGTCGGCGAAACTCCAATGCTGCAAATGAAGAAGCTGGCCCCGCGGGGAGCGGCCGACATTTTCGCCAAGCTCGAATACCTGAATCCTGGCGGCAGTGTGAAGGACCGCGCGGCCATCGGCTTGATCGAGCGGGCCGAACGCGAGGGCAAGCTGAAACGGGGCGGTACAGTCATTGAAGCCACTGCCGGGAACACCGGCATTGGCCTTGCGCTTATCGGCGTTAGTCGCGGCTATAGAGTCCGGCTGTTTGTCCCGGAGAAATTTTCGGAGGAAAAGGTCATTATCATGCGGGCGCTCGGCGCTGAAGTGACCCGCACTCCGGAGGCTGAGGGGATGCAAGGGGCCATCGAGCGCGCCCGGAACCTGCGGGCTACCGACCCGTCGGCGTTTCTGGCGGAACAGTTTGACAATCCGGCCAACCCCGATTATCACTACGAAACCACGGCGCGCGAGATCTTTGAGCAGATGGAGGGACGCGTCGATGCCATCACGGTCGGCTGCGGCACGGCGGGAACGTTTACCGGAATCGCGCGTTTTTTGAAAGAACGGCTGACACGTGTGTACGCCGTGGCGGTCGAGACGCAGGGGTCGATTCTGGGCGGAGGGAAAGCGGGTCCGCACAAAGTCGAAGGCATCGGCAATAGCTTTATCCCTGGAAATTTCGATCGCTCGGTTTGCGACGAAGTGATGATGGTGACCGATGACCAGGCATTCGGCATGGTCAAGGAACTTGCTGCTCGTGAGGGTGTGCTCGGCGGTTCAAGCGCGGGCGCGAACGTTTACGCGGCGGTGGAAATTGCGAGACGGCTTGGAGCAGGGAAGCGGGTGGTGACGTTGATTCCAGACTCAGCCGAGCGGTATCTGTCGAAGAAGATTTTCGAAGGCGGAATTTAGAGAGCTACGAGCTGCGAGCTACGGGGCTACGAGCTAAAAGAGGCGAAGAGCCGCAGGACAGACCCCAGGAGAAATCTTTGACCCTTCAACCATCGGGCTTTGCTACCCGCGCTATCCACGTTGGACAGGAGCCTGACCCCCTCACCGGCGCGGTCTCCGTTCCCATCTACCCTACTTCAACTTACGTTCAGGAAGAGATTGGCAAGAATAAAGGTTACGAATACGCGCGCGTATCGAATCCTACTCGCGACCGGCTGGAGACGAATCTTGCGGCTCTCGAGGGCGGGACAGCATCGTGTGTGTTCGCCAGCGGGATGGCGGCGATCAACGCCGTCGCTACGATGCTCAAAGCGGGCGATCACGTGGTCGCCGGACACAATCTCTACGGCGGGACGCCGCGTTTATTCGACCAGGTACTCGTTAATTTTGGCCTGACATTCACCTACGTCGATACATCTGATGAGGGCAATGTTGAGCGTGCGTTGCAGAAGAACACCCGGCTGTTGTTTCTGGAGACGCCGACCAATCCTCTGATGGAGCTTTGCGATCTGCGCGCGATCTGCGAACTCAGCCACCGGCACGGGGTTGAAGTGGTGGTCGATAACACGTTCATGTCGCCATATTTTCAGCGCCCGATTGAACTCGGGGCGGATATGGTAGTCCACTCGACCACGAAATTTCTTAACGGACATAGCGACGGATTGGGAGGAGTCGTCGTCTGCACTAAGCCGGAGCAGGCGGAGAAGCTTGCTTTCTTGCAGAAGTGTGCCGGAGCGATCTTGTCGCCATTTGAGTGCTGGCTGATTTTGCGCGGGGTGAAGACGCTGGCGGTGCGCATGCTGCAGCACGACTCCAACGGCCGCAAGGTCGCCGACTATCTCTCGAAACATAAGAAGGTGCAGAGAGTTTTTTATCCCGGACTACCCGATCATCCGCAGCACGAACTGGCAAAGCGGCAGATGTCAGGCTTTGGATCGATGATTGCTTTCGAGACTGGATCGCTTGCGAACGCCAATAAAATGCTGCGCAAGGTGCAAGTCTGCTCGCTGGCCGAATCGCTGGGAGGAGTCGAGACGCTGATTTCGCATCCGGCTACCATGACGCACGCCGGCATCGGCGAAGAGGGACGGCGGAAGATCGGCATCACGGACGGCATGGTGCGTATTTCGGTAGGTATTGAGGATGTGGACGATATCCTTGCCGATTTGGAGCAGGCGCTGGCGGCGATTTAGCCTTCAGCCATCAGCCGTCAGCCATCAGGAAACCCGATTCAACGACGGGCTAATCTCTGATGGCTTATCGCACGCACTCTCCAATCCATTCCAGGTAGGGCGCGCTGCCGTCTTCTATTCCAATCTCTATGCATTCGGGGAGCTCATAGGAATGGAGTTTGCTTAAGGCCTCGCGCACGCGATCAAAAGCTTCCAGCGTTGTCTTGATTAGCAGCAACCATTCCGTCGCCGTCTCGATCTCACCTTGCCAGCGATATACCGATTCAATCTGAGGAACGATGTTGACGCAGGCGGCGAGTTGCCGCTCCACCAATGCTTGGGCGATGGTGCGGGCTTCTTCCAGTGAATTGCAGGTCGTGAGAACCAGTCGTTTGTCGGTCATATTCAGTAGAATCGAAACCGCGGAATCCGAATTTCATTGGAAGCATACGAGGCAGCCGATGGCAACGCAAATCAAGTTTGGCACGTCGGGATGGCGAGCCGTGATGGCCGAAGAGTTCACGTTTGCCAATGTTCAGCGGGCGATGCATGGGAT
>JBAVAA010000688.1:0-1754 GCA_049585515.1 Terriglobales bacterium
ATGAAGGCCAGTCTTTGGAGTGCGCTTTTAACTCGGCGGCGCGCGCGGCCGGCACTTGCAGCTGGACAAGGTCTCCCCCGTGGGGGGCGATAAGGTGACTGGTCATAGTGTTCAAGCGTAATCCTCCCGGACTTCAAAAAAGATCTATGTTGAAAATAAAGTCAATTGAGGGGTCTCTTCTCTAAGGTCGCCCTATTGGCGGCAGATCGTCAAGCAACTTGCAGGGCGCGGAGGTAACCACCGGAACATGGCCGGAGACATGATCGGACCGGGACGTCGGTTAGGGAATAGGGCCTCACTTTAATTTCACCGGGGGTAAAGAGCGATTTCCCCTCCAATAGACCATAAATGACCGTTTCTAAGTGATTAAAAACAATAGCTAAGATTCATTTTACCTCATCCCATGCCGGGGTACTAATGCCGGGGTACTAATATAGATGGCAGCCCAGCGCCCAAAACTGAGAATGCATTCATGATCCATCGAGCCCAACTCGGGACTGGACAGTTTTTTCGGTAGTGTGTCAGTTTGTGCCAGGGATCCAATATAGCTTCTGCGAAAGTAGACGAAAGTCTTTAGACACTGTGGACGATTGCGATGTAGTTGCGTTAGCCCGAGAAATTGAGGCTCTCCATAGAGATCAAGAATTTGACACGTTTCCGTACAGCGACTGTTGGAAGTTGAAGAAATTGATGCCCGACTTGACAGCGACTAAAGCGAGTATATGAAAACCAACCGAGTTGTGCTGACAAATACCCAACGACACCGTTCACGGTGGGCGCTTCTGTGGATCCTATGCTTTGCCGTGGCTTCCATCCCGCTGGCGCTAATCATGGAGGGGCTGGCTGGGATGAACTCGCCTGGATTTGTCATCCAGCCCGATCTGCCCCCAGTGCATGATCCACGCGATGTCTCGAGACTTCTGGTTACTGGCGTTGTGCTGGACTCCGCTTTCTGCTTTGCAGTGCTGTTGGGACTGTATCTGCTGTTCACCAAGCTGTCCAATCGGAGGAAAAATGATCCGAGCTAATACATTGCGATTTCTCTGGCTGGTTTTGATGGAAACTGCACAAGATCTAGCACCGCATTTCAACGCGTACTTCATGTTTATCAACGGCTACAGTTCTAGTGCAACTAGACTCGGCGGTCGGCCAAAAGCAGAGCTGCATGCAGCCCTGCCCAAGCTCAAGAAGTCTTTCTTCGATTTGCATCCTCGATATAAACCGTTGATGCGTTTAATCTCAGTCGATGAGACCCCAGCACTGCTGCGATACATGCAAATTGCAGATAAGGAACGGATGGGCTTGGTGACTCTAATAGAGGCAATTTGTCTAGGTCCAGTTATGTGATAGAGAAACCACCAAGGACGCAGACCTGATGAATCTTTCTGATAAAGTCTCTGTCTTTCCTTCCGCTTGATCTCACTGCTCGCCCTGATATTCCACCGACACCAGCGCCTGCGGCGGTTGCTCGACAGGGACTGGCTGGGGCAGGCCTGCAATCTCGGCGACATGAAACGCGCGATTGGTGCGATAGGCCCAGTAGAGCCCGGCTCCGTAAAACGCGCTCATTACCAGAATTTCCAGCGTCAACTGGATCAGGTTGCGGGGATAGAAAGAGCGGTTCACCAGCCAGAGCATTCCCGCCAGAGGAAGTGTCAAGAGAGTCGGCAGCATATAAGCTTCGCGCATGAAGGTCCCGATCGGAACGCCGATCTGCTTCTTCATGTGACGTGGCAGGAACCAAAGACAAGTAA
>JBAVAA010000689.1:0-3260 GCA_049585515.1 Terriglobales bacterium
CTTATGCGCGATGTGCCTGTCGCGTACCTCGTCTTCGATATTCTCTATGCGGATGGCGAACTCATGCTCGACCGTTCTCTACGAGAGCGCGCAAAAGCTCTTGACCAACTGATGACGGCCTCAGAGATGTCTGGCCGCTCCACGGTTCGCGTAGGAACGGACACTCTCGTCCGTCCCGCCCTCAACTCGGCGCAGGCTCGGTTCGTCTTCGCCACTCCCGAGCAATTCACCGCGACAGTTCTGCGCGCTCCGGTCGCGACGGCCAACTCGGAGGAAGACCTCGAGACTCTCTTCACCGCAGCCCGCAATCGCGGCAACGAAGGCCTGATTATCAAGGATCTTGACTCTCTTTACACTCCGGGCCGTCGGGGGAAATCGTGGCTCAAGATGAAGCGGGAATTAGCTACTCTCGACGTGGTTGTGACCGCCGTGGAATACGGGCATGGCAAGCGTATCGGCGTGCTCAGCGACTACACTTTCGCGGTGTGGGACCGAGGTCGTCTGGTAAATATCGGCAAAGCATATTCAGGACTGACCGATGCCGAGATCGCGCAAATGACGCAATGGTTTCTCGCGCACAAGACTGCCGACCAAGGGTTGAGTCTCGAAGTCGAACCGAAGATTGTGCTGGAAGTAGCTTTCAACAACATGATGCGCTCGAGCCGCCATGAGAGTGGCTACGCTTTGCGTTTTCCCCGCATTGTTCGCCTGCGCACCGATAAACGGCCGGAAGACGCCGATACTATCGAGGCGGTGAAGGAGATTTACGAGCGGCAGCACCACAATTAAGTGCCAACAAGAATAGCGCTACAATGTGTCGGTATGAAGGCATTATGTGCTCCGGTTCTTGCCTTGCTCTGGATTCACATCCTGTCTGGCCAGCAAATCCCTTCCGCGATAACGGGTGTGACTTTAATAGGCGGCAGTTCCGGTTCGTGTCCGGTGCTGGTCGCCGGTGTTTCCCACGAATCCCCCGCCGAACGTGCTGGGGTAAGGTCGGGGGACGTTCTGCTCTCGGTGGACGGCGTACGCGCGCCGACTTTCGAGGAAGCTGTGAAGCTCCTGCACTCTGAGGGCAAAACATCAGTCATCCTTGAATTGATGCGTGGAGAGAAGCCCTACACGGTAACAGTTGGGCGAGAGAAACTTTCGACTCTTCTTGAAAAATCGGGTAACAAGGTGCTCGAAAGCGGCATGATAGTTCCAATCGACTTCACTGAAACTGAAATGAAAGACAAGGAGAACGTGCTGAGGCAGGAGCGATTCGTTGACCGCGTATTCCCCGCACACTATCCGAACAATGAGAAGCTATATTACGGCGGTTTCGAGGTTCTAATACTGAGGAACCCTACGCAGGTGGTTGTGCTCGGAATCGAAGATGGACCCGCGTCGCGTGCGGGCGTCCATTGGGGAGACACGATCTTGTCGGTCAACGGCGTCGATCCACGGGAAAAGTCGGTTGCGGAACTCGAAGGTTTATTCAGTAGCGAGAAGCCAGCGGCTATGGCTTTGAAAATCGAACGCGGAGGCAGTTCCAAGACCTATTCGTTCGAACTCGCGCAGACTGCCCGGGTTCTGCGCGATAACCACACGCAGTTGGTTCGCGGCAACCCTGTTCCAGCCGAAATACCTAAGAAATATCTGCGATGTTTCTTGACTGACTGAAGACACGTCGTTCCCCATAGCTTCTTCAGTGAGTATGCCCGCCGTGCTCGGAGTGAGAATGCTCGCGGTCGCGTTCTTCGTGCACCGCAATCACGCAACTGTGCGCCGTCTCGCAGACTACGTGTTCGAGTTGGATGGTTGTGTGGCGGATTCCGAAACCCTGCCCAAGTTTTTCATTGATCTCTTTCAGAATCGTATCGCTCTCCGAGGTCGCCATATCGGCGATCTTTACGTGCGCCGAGAGCGCATGATTTTCCGACCCGATGCTCCAGACATGCAGATCGTGCACATCGCTTACGCCCACGATCGTCCGCATCATCGATTCGACCGCTTCCAGGCTCATCCCGCGCGGAGTGCCTTCCAGCAGAATGTTCAGCGTCTCGCGAACGATTCCAAAGCTCGACCATAAAATCAGCGCGCCAATCCCGAATGACAGAGCTGCGTCGATCCAGGATTGTCCCGTCCACAGGATGGCCAAACCGCCCGCAATCACTGCCGCGGTCGAGAACGTATCGCCGACCTCGTGCAGCAGCGCGCTACGGATATTGACATCTCGCCCGGAACGCCATAGCAGAAGCGCGATCGCGCCATTCATCACGACGCCCGCCGCCGCCACCCAAATCATCACCGCGGCGCGCACGGGCTCAGGATGCTGAATTCGCCGAAACGCCTCGTAGAAGATTAGGAACGACACCGCCACCAGCGACAGGGCGTTGACCAGAGCCGCCAGTACTCCCGCCCGCCGGTATCCATAAGTCTTGGTCGCGCTTGGCGGACGGCCTTCGAGGAAAACGGCCACCAGCGACAGGAGCAGCGCGAGAAAATCGGAGAGATTGTGTCCGGCCTCGGAGAGCAGCGCTAGCGAGTGGGCGCGGATGCCGGCCGCCACCAGCAAAAGGACATACAGGAGGGTAACGCCGAGGGAGATGCGCAGCACCCGCCCCGTCCCATGAGAATGTCCGTGGCTGCGGTGCGCGTGCATGTTAGTAGGATACGGTCGGAACCCCCCCCCAGCAAGTGCCGGGCGGGCAAGCCCGTATGTGGCGCGGACACGCCTTTCGACTGCGCTCAGGGCAAGCTTTGTCCGCGTGCGTGCGGCGCCAATACCGTGGTGGTCGAGGTGGCGCACACAGGTGCGCTCGCGTTATCCTTACTCTCCGCACAAGGAGAACCAAAATATGAAAAAGACATTCTTGATTCCGGCCCTGTTACTCGCCGCCACCGCGATTGCACAAACAACGCCCGCACCAGCGACGCCGGCGCCGGCCCCGGAGGCGACGAAGAACCCGATCAGCATCGCGCTCCGGGACATCGCACCCGGCCGCCAAAAGAACACCATCGCAGCGGTGGAAGCCATGCCTGCCGACAAATTCAGCTACAAGCCCACGGCCGAGCAGGTGACATTCGGCCACCTCGTAGCCCATATGGTCGAAGCGAATTACTTGCTTTGCAGTGGCGCCGCAGCCGTCCCGGCTCCCAAGACTGAAGAAGTGAAGGAGACCGATGCGAAGGACAAGCTGGTCGCCGCGCTCAAGGCGTCCTTCGATTTCTGCACCGGCGCCCTCTCGAAAATGGACGATTCGAAGCTGGGAGAA
>JBAVAA010000690.1:0-1838 GCA_049585515.1 Terriglobales bacterium
TCGGACAGCAATTGCTTTCGGACGCGGATAGTCTTTTACAAAGGCCGCATGCGCTCAGGTGAACCTTGCCGCGCATTTTCAGGCTTGCGAACACGAAGTCGCATCCGAGCGACGTCTGGCAGATGCAGAGCAATATCAAGTTGTTCTTGCCAGCCCGAAGGATGAAGAAGAGCGTGCGCTGGTGGCGGGATCTTGTATACGAAAACTGGGCATCCAGATTCCAGCGGTGATTGACGAATTTGGAAATTCGACCGAGAAGGCTTACACCGGACGGACCGACCGGCTCTATCTGATCGACGCCAGGGGCGACGTCGCGTACAAAGCCAAACCGGGTCCATTCGGCTTTAGGGCGGATGAACTGGGCGCTGCGCTGGGCAGGTTGATCCCGTCAAACGCAGCCGACCTCCGGAACAAGTTTCGTCCGCAATAAACCGGAATTCTCCCCCTACGCAACGACATTCACCCCACTTCGGCTTCCGTACACCTGCTCTAACACCGAAGTGGTAGCGTCGGGGCTGCTGGGAGAAGAGCTGTTCACGTTCAATGTGCTCAGCAGTTCTGCAACTAACTGGGTCGATCGCGAAGCGGTGGCGGTTTCATTGGCTTCGGATGGCGAGTTATTGTTTTTCAAATCACTCTGCACCGTCGCAAAAGCCGTCTTAGCCGTGGATAAATCGCCGGAACTCAGCGCGCTGCCGAGCGTTGTAAGGTCGGTAGTAAGTTGCGAACTGCTGGTCGCGCTGCTACCGCTGGCCGTTTCCAGACTTTGGTTCAGCTTCTGTAGGGTCTGAAACGCCGACTTCGCGCCGTTCAGGTCCCCCGAGGCCAGACTGTTTTGCAACGACTTCAGGGACTGCTGTATCTGAGACGAGTTGCTGGACGATAAGACGAATTGACTGAGGCTTGCTGCCGAAATCGAACTGACTGCCATAGTTCCAACTTTCAGATCCCACTTTTCCCTAGAGCTAAAGAAATTTCCCGCTTGTCTTTATCTATGTCTATGCCATCGGCAATGTCGCGAGAATCTTTAGGAGATTCTGTATGCCCGATTTGGAGCAGGTCATCGACCCGGAAACGCCACATTAATATGGCTGGTTTCCTGGATGGTGTGGCCCTACAGTCGGAAGTGCACGAAAGCAGCGAATCATCATCCAGGGATGGCGCGTCGCGGGTTTATTATGTATTGGTCAACCGAGGAGATAGCAATGCCAGCAAAGGGTGCGGGACGCAAGGCTACGCCTCAGAAGGCGAAGAAAGAACCGAGTGTAATTGCGCCACCAACTCCGGAAGCCTCAACCCAGCCTGGCATTGCCGATCCTAATGTTCGGTCGCACCTGGAAAAGGGTATATCGGAACTGCAGGGGCTGCACAAGTTATTGCTCTCTAATGAAGTGGACCCAGACGTTCTGTCCGATTTCCGGGACGCTTTGAATCGCGTGCGTAATACTGCCTGGGCGGCCCAGCAGTATGTCGTACGCAAGGAAAGTGGGCAGGACTCGGCCAGCGTGCTCTCCCTGCTGGCGGGAGAACGGATACGCGTCGCCTTTCAGCTCTGCCAGGGGCTTTCTGACGATTTGAAGGGCGCCGGCGTGGAATTTCAACGCGGCAGCCTGGTGCAACTTTACGAGGTTACGAAAAACTTGACGGATACGCTCAAGCACGTCATCGACAGTCTGTGATGAGCCCCGATTTTTTTCGCATTAATCTTCGAGCCTTCCGCGATAAGCCTCACAGCTGCCGGTGAGTAGCCCTGTAGTGCCCCCGCATGGCACGCAGGAGCCATTCCCGAAACCGCGCCCACATCTTACCTTGGTATTGAGCAGTTTTCGGGGGAGGGC
>JBAVAA010000691.1:0-4228 GCA_049585515.1 Terriglobales bacterium
AAACAGCGCCTTGCCAACGCGGCAACCGTATATTGAAGAACTGGCAAGGTCGCCGACCCGCTGAACACTTCCTGTCCGATCGAGCCGGTACACATGGTTCTTTTCGAGCGGCGTGTCCGTCGAAAGATACAAACCGTTTTGTGTTGGAACCACAGCCACGGACCGCGTTTGCTGGTTACCGGAGAGCACCACTTCGACCGACCGCTCTACCGACAAAAGATCGCAGGAGGCGCACAGCACTTTACACTCCTCGCCTTCGTCTCCTGTCAGAATCCACAAGCAATCGCCACAACGATCGTAAACAATATTATGGATGTGCCGTATGCTTCCCGCTGGAAACGTGTAAGCAATTTGCCACGTGCGTCCATGATCTGTGGAAGCGTAGATGTGCACCTCCGCACGCCCGGGATTGTCGAAATACTCACCCCAGCAAATTGTTCCCGATGGAACCGCGGTGATGTGAAGGGGCCGTGTGCCGCGCCGTATTCGATGAGTTATATGAAATTTATCGCTCTCCGGAGTTCGAGTTACTATGGCACCCGGGACCGCACCTACCATCGTGGAGAAAGTCGTCTTGCCGCCAACGATAGCCAGCGCGTGAAAACCATCGCGCACGAGGCGATATGTCAGCGCGCTGCGCGATGTTACATTCCTCCACCATGCCGGGCGAAAGCGCGCCACCGGCTCCCACGCGGCGCCTGCACCGATTTCCTCACAAACGCGCACGCGGACGATTTCGTACCCGCGACATCCGTAGAGGACATCGCCGTCCCACGCCAGCGCTCGAATACCGCGCCAGGCGGCGATTTTCCGCAGACTTAGCGCGGACGATGCGGCTAGCGCAACTGGAGGATCAGGCATGGCGGACGCGTCAGCCCTCGGTCTTCTCAGGCTTGCATGCGATAAAGGGCCCGATGGCGAGCACGTCCATCTTCGTGCGCTGGAAGCAATCGATCGCTTCCTGCGGTGTGCACACGATGGGCTCATTCTCGTTGAAACTCGTGTTCAGAATCACCGGGATGCCGGTTTTTTTGCCGAACGTCTGAATCAGATCGTAGTAAAGCGGATTCTCGTCGCGCGCAACAGTCTGCAATCGCCCAGTGTTATCCACATGGTTAACGGCGCTGAGACAATTCCGTTTCTCCGGACGAATCTTGTACACGTGGAGCATGTAGGGAGACGGATGATCGTGCTCGAAGTACTCATGCTGAGCTTCGGCAAGTATAGAAGGCGCAAAGGGACGAAACCACTCGCGGTGTTTGATGCGCGCGTTCAACACATCCTTCATGTTGGGGAGGCCGGGATGGGTGACGATGGAGCGATTGCCCAGAGCGCGTGGCCCCCATTCCATGCGTCCCTGAAACCATCCCACCACATTGCCGCGCACCATCTGGTCGGTGACCGCATCGAGCATCGGCGCGCGATCCAGCCGCCGATGCTTTACGCCGGCACCCTTCAGCGCAGATTCGATTTGCGCTTCGGAGAACTCTGGTCCGAGGTAGGCATGATTCATTTGCTCGCGACGCGGCTGCTTTAGAACGGAATGATATGTGTGCAACGCCGCGCCGATAGCCAAACCTTCGTCGCCCGCTGCGGGCTGAATCCATGTACGCCGGAAGGGCGTCCGGGAAAACAGTTTGCCATTGGCGACGCTGTTGAGCGCGCAACCGCCCGCCATGGCGAGATTCTCATCAGGGAAGCGCTTGTGCAACTCGTTCGCAAGGTGGAAGAACACTTCCTCGAAACAATATTGCATGGCATAGGCCAGATCCATGTCGCGCTGCGTGATCTCGGCGTACGGTTCGCGAGGCGCGCCGAACAGTGTTTCCATTTTGTCGGCGAAATGCCGTGCCAGACACACAGTACCGTCGGGCAGCACCTGCATTCCCTGACTGCTCCCCAACGGCTTGAAGTAACTCGTGTTGAGTTGGAAAGTGCCATTCTTAAGCGTGACAATCCTCTTGATCTGGTCGACGTACGTATCTTTGCCGTAGGGCGCGAGTCCCATGACCTTGCCTTCATCGCCATATTTTCTATAGCCGATGAAATCGCAAATCATGGTATAGAAACTGCCCAGCGAATGCGGCAGAAACACGCGGTCGAACACCTCGATTTCATTGCCTTCGCAGCGCGCCATCATGGTGGAGACGAAATCCCCCGACCCGTCATAGCTGAAGCCCGCCGCCTTTTCCCATGGCGAACAGTAGTACGCGCTGGCGATGTGCGCGATGTGATGTTCGAGATGGTGCACCTGAAATTTCAGAGTGGATTGGTCGACGTCGAGCGCCTGCGCCAGCAGCGAACGCACATCGCGCATCGACTCCTTGCGTTGCCGCATCTTGATTAAGTTCAGTATCTTCGCCGGATTTGCCAGCGCATATTGCACTTTCTTGGCGAGATTCGCGTCGCTGTCCTGCCCCACGGCGACGTGTTGAACGTCAGTGATCTTCGCGCCCGCCGCGTCCAGACAAGCCTTTACCGCAAGTGCCGGAAAGCCGCCGTAATGTTTGTGCCGGTTCAGACGCTCCTCAGCGACGGCGAAAACAATCTTGCCATCCTCGACAATTGCCGCCGAAGAGTCGGCATGAAACATGTTCAGACCCAGAATCAGCATTTACAGATAGTTCCCTTTGTTTCTTTTGTCCATTGTTAGAGTTAGTGCCTGGATTTTTCCTGCAGTGCAGCCGCCACAAACTCGCTCGATGCGATCTTCAGAGGTTGCCCAATCTGGACTGAATTCTGCAGTCGAAGAGTGGCAAGAGTCGAACACACGACCTGTTCAAAGGATACGGGCGGCGGCGTCTTGCCAAGAAGTGTATCTACGAATGCTTGCATCTCAGCTTGGTGACCCTTGTCCTGTCGCCAGCGCGCACGGATAATTTGTTTGCGGCCGTTGCGAACCAGTTCAAGGCGGCGGAAATCCTCCAGCACCGCAACCGAACCGCCGCCAAAAACTTCTACGCGCTCCTTTGAAGCCGACCTGTCCCCATTGGCGAGGTAGCTGACGGTCCCAAGCGTGCCATTGGCAAATTTAAGCGTTGCGATGACGTTGTCCGCGCTGTATTGGCCCGGATTGCCGACGCTCTGCGCTTGCACTTCAATCGGACACGCGCCTGCGAGAAAACAAACGAAGTCCACAAAATGGCAAACCTCGCCGAGGATGCGCCCGCCGCCCTGCTCGGGATCATTCACCCAATGATCGGCTGGGATGTAACCCGCATTCACGCGGTAGTGGATCGCCAATGGCTCGTGAATCTGCGACAAAAACTGTTTCAACTGCACGGCCATAGGCGCGAACCGACGGTTGAAACCGACCATCAGCAACGGAGCATTGTGCTCGGCTGAGCCACTCATTGATGCGGCACGCACCAACTCCGCCAGTTCGTCTTCGTTCAGGCAAAGCGGCTTTTCGCAGAACACGGCCTTCCCCGCCCGCAACGCTGCCAGCGACTGGCTGGCATGCAGGTTATGACGGGTAGCGATGACGACGGCTTTGATTTTCGGATCCTGCAAAAGCTCGGTTTCTGAATTCGAACAATAAGAGAATCCAAATTTTTTCGCTGCATTCCGGCTGCGCGGCCCGGTCGCATTACAGACGCCGACCAACGAAACGCCCGGAACCGATTTCAGCGCAGGCAGAAGCGTGCTCTGCGCAAAGCTTCCCGCACCAAGCACGCCCAAACCTACAGAATCTGACGAGGCCGCAACCGTGGCCACGGGAATTCTCTCTGACAAATTTGGAATGCCGCCAGCCTCCGCGTCCCCATAAGTAATCAGCGTTCCCAGAAAAAACTCGCGCGTGTTTCCCATAATCAGGTCATAAGCCTGCGTCGCCTGTTCCATCGGAAAGCGGTGCGTGATCAGCGAGTTCAGATTCAGTTTTCCGTCCGCGACGAATTGCAGAAAGGCTTCAAGGTTCCGCGTTTCCGTCCAGCGCACGTGTCCAACCGGATAATCGCGGCCTTTCTGCTCATACGCAACATCGTAACGGCCCGGGCCATAAGAGCGCGAAATTCGGAAGTCTAATTCCTTCTCGTAATAAAGTTTTCGCTGCAACTCCATGCCTACGGTGCCCACGGCAACCACAATGGCGCGGTCCCGAGCCAGTTCCGCCGCCAGGTTTACCGGTTCGCTACTCGGAGTCTCCGCCGTAATCAGCACCGAATCCACGCCCACGCCGCCTGTTTTTTGAAAACAAAGATCGCGGAAGTCGCGGGCGCTGGTGCAG
>JBAVAA010000692.1:0-3006 GCA_049585515.1 Terriglobales bacterium
CACTCTTGAATCGCCGGCAGAAGACGGGTTCTACGAACTTGCAGATACTTCATCGTTTCCGGTACCCCGAGTTGATGCTGAAAACCTCATCCGAATCTTGCGCCAGTTGGAGGTTATAGCAAAACGACAGTCGCCACGAATCGCGTTCAAGGCAAAGGGTAGCATCCTGCTCTTGGATTTAGCCGACATACTGGCAGTGCAAGCCGAGGGTAATTACGTTTCGTTGCAACACCGATCTAATGCCTATCTAGTGCATGAGTCCCTCTCGTCCATACTGGAGAAGCTCAAACCCTACGGTTTTATTCGCATTCACCGCTCGGTCGTCGTGAATATTTCCGCCGTGGAGGAGATCCAACCTTTACCGACGGGAGAGTACAGACTGCGTGTAAAAGGCGGGAAGGAATACTTGGTAACGCGTACATACAAAGACAACCTCAGAGATCTGGCCCAACTTTGGGTAGGGTAGGCTCAGAGCGCCTTTCCGGCTGGCAGGCAGCCGGAGGTTTTACCGCGTTATTCCGTCATAGCGTTCCTGATCGTCCCTTACGCGCGCCGCGACTTGACCCAGCCCAGACCTCAACCTACTCTCTATTAGGGAAAAATATTTCCATGTACCGTTCGCACTCCAGTGTTTCTCCTTTTGGGAGTTGCAGCGATAAGTCATTGGCTCGCGCTTCCCAAAGAATTTACGCTCGATTCGTTGCCTCAGGGGTGAAGGGGTGAAGAATGTCCGTTCGCCGGCCGATAGAACGTTCGCTCATAAATGGCTGTGGTTCGCGGCAGTGATGCTGTTGCTCACCAACCGTCTGCCTTCTCAGACTTCCCCGCAGAAAGTTGCGGACCATCCTGCCATCGCAAATTTTATCGACATTGCCGAAAAAGCCGGGCTTACAGCAGTGAATGTGTTTGGCGGCGTTGATACTAAGAAGTACATCATCGAGACCACTGGGACGGGCGTGGCCATCTTTGACTATGACAACGATGGCTGGCCAGATATTTTTATCGTGAACGGGACCACGCTCGAAGGCTTTCCACCGGACAAAGCACCCACCAACCATCTCTATCGCAACAATCATGATGGGACCTTCACCGATGTCACCGCGAAGGCCGGCTTGATCGCCACAGGATGGGGCCAGGGAGTGTGCGCAGGGGACTATGACAACGACGGGTGGGAGGATTTGTATGTCACTTACTACGGGAAAAATCGCCTCTATCACAACGACCACGGCGTATTCACCGAAGTAGCCGAGAAGGCGGGTGTAGCCGGAACGGGCAAGGCATGGGGAACCGGATGTGCATTCGTCGATTACAACCGCGACGGGCGCCTGGATCTGATGGTTGCAAATTATGTAGATTTCAATCCCTCCACGACTCCGGTCCCGGGCGAAAGAAGTTCCTGCATGTGGAAAGGCGTGGCGGTGATGTGCGGTCCCCGGGGACTGCCGGGCGCCAAGAATATCCTGTATGAGAATCGCGGTGACGGCACCTTCACCGATGTCACCACTAAGGCACACATCGACCGGACGAACGGATATTATGCCTTCAGCGTTTCTACCTTCGACTACGACGATGACGGCTGGCCGGATATTTACGTCGCTTGCGACAGCGTGCCCAGCATCCTCTATCACAACAATCACGATGGCACTTTCAGCGACGTTGCGGTGATGGCGGGGGTTGCGTTCAATGAAGATGGGCGCGAACAGGCGGGAATGGGCACGACCATCGCCGATTACAACGGAGACGGACGGCTAGACATTTTTAAGACCAACTTCTCCGATGACACACCGGTTCTCTACCGCAACGACGGAGACGGAATTTTCTCCGATGTTACCTTCGCCGCGGGGCTGGGCCTGCATACTCAATACTTGGGTTGGGGCACGATGTTCTTCGACTTCGACAATGACAGCTGGCCCGATCTGATCCTCGCCAACGGACATGTCTATCCCGAGGTCGACAAGTTTCACTTGGGCAGCGGATACCTGGAGCCACGCCTTCTCTACCATAACAATGGCAATGGCACCTTCACCGATATTTCCGCCACGGCTGGAGCCGGGATCAACGCGGCCACCTCGGCCCGAGGCTTGGCGGTGGGCGATCTCTGGAACGACGGGCAACTTTCCGTCGTCATCGTCAATGTGTACGCAAAACCAAGTCTTTTAATCAACACAGTGCGCTCCGGAAACCACTGGATCGCGTTCAAGACTGTGGGAACCCGCTCCAATCGCGACGGGATCGGCGCCAAGATCACGGTCAAGGTTGGAAATAGAACTCTGGTAGATGAAGTACGCAGTGGTTCCAGCTATATCTCCCAAAACGATTTGAGGGTGCACTTTGGTCTAGGCTCTGCCGCCAAAATTGATGCCGTACAAGTGCGCTGGCCCAGCGGGCTCGTTGAGTCCTACAATAATTTGTCTATCGACACTATCGATACGCTGAAAGAGGGATCGGGTACTCAAGTCGGGGCGTCCCCGAAA
The DNA here is from genome assembly GCA_049585515.1 of Terriglobales bacterium. GTDB lineage: Bacteria > Acidobacteriota > Terriglobia > Terriglobales > Acidobacteriaceae > Acidiflorens. The sequence goes on from JBAVAA010000692.1 coordinate 2,475, forward strand.
AAACCCTGACGCGAGAAGATCAGGTTATTGTTCCATGGAGAAGTTCAGGGCAATCCACGGCGATTGACAGATACCGCTTTGGAGAGTCTCAGACCTCCTTCAGGCCTCCTCCCAATAAAGACACGGTTGTCATACTTGGAGAACATCGCCCTCGCGGGCGACCATCTCGTACAACACAGGATTCACGAAGAACCCGATGAAGAGTCTGGAGATGAGACCGGCAACAATGACGATGGCAAAGGGCCTTTGCGTATCCGATCCGATGCCGGTGGAAAGGGCCGCAGGCAACAATCCCAGGCAGGCGACAAGGGCTGTCATCATAATCGGGCGGAGCCGGAGCAGCGAAGCCTCACGTGTAGCGGCGCGAATGCCCATCCCCTCCTGGCGTAACTTGTTGATGTAGGAAACGAGAATGACAGCCGTCTCCACGGAAACTCCAAGCAACGCCATAAGACCCAGGGCTGAGGAAACGCTGAAGGGAGTATGCGTGAGCTTCAGCGCAACCAGCGCCCCCACCGGTTCCGTCATAAGT
>JBAVAA010000693.1:0-6809 GCA_049585515.1 Terriglobales bacterium
GCATCATGGCGAACGAATGGTGGGATCCACGGAAAAAGAAAATGGTAACGTCGGTCGAAGATGGCAACACAAAACTTGTCGGCGTCGAAGGCTCAAAGACAGCCCAAGCGGAGGCCGGGAGGAGCACCCCAGGAGCGTCGCCGCACAATCTGATGAGCGACACGCTTGGGGACGAACTGAAACTCGCTACGGGCGGCAAAGCGCGCGTATTCGCCATTTCCCTGAAAGATCGCGCCGCCATTCTGCCCGCCGGATTTTCCGGCGACGCGGCCTACTGGATCGATAGCAAAAGCGGAGACTGGATCACCTCCACTTACTATCGTCCCGATCTTCCCGAGTGGGTGCGGAATTTCAATGGCACGCGTCCTTCGGAAGGACGCGTACAAAAATTCTGGAACCGTGAATGGAAAGATATTGATGGCAACATCCTCGGCTCGACCGCTCCGCGAATTGGCAGAGATGGCTCGCCCGCCGGTTTCTACGAGGTTGTCGGGTCGACTCCGTTCGCCAATGATTACCAGTTTGAATTTGCCAAGGAGTTAATCTTGTATGAGAAGTTGGGCGCCGGATCGGCAACTGACCTGCTGATCATCAGCCTGTCAGCCAACGATATTCTCGGCCATCAATTCGGTCCCGACTCTCCGCAAATGCACAGCATGGCGCTTGCACTCGACCGGAGTTTGGCGGAATTCTTCGGCTTTCTCGGCCATCAGGTGGGGATGGCCAATGTGTGGATGGCGCTTTCGGCGGACCATGGCATTGCGCCACTTCCGGATTTTGCGAAGACTCTTCGGTTTCCCGCCGCTAATCTCGACTCGAAAGCGTTGCGCGAGCAGATCAACGGCCTGCTCTCGAAAAAATATGCGAAGAAAGGCGATTATGTGGTCGATCTTGATTATCCCCTCGCCTGGCTGAACGAAGATGCCTTCGCAGGAACTCCCGCTGGAAAAAGAGAAGCAGACGCCGAAGCCGATGTGGGCGAAGCCATGAAACAAACAGGATTCGCAGCGTACTTCACCAAATCGCGCCTCGCGCGCGGAGAAACGCCCCCCACGGAGATCGGCCGCCGCTACGCTCACAGCTACTCGCCCGAAGGCGGATGGTATGTGATCGGAGTCCCCAGTCCATTTTCGGTCGGAATCACCAAAGGTACCGATCACGCCACGCCCTTCTCCTACGATACCCATGTGCCGCTTGCCTTCTATGGCCTCGCTTTCCAACCGGGAGTCTACCGCACGCACGCAGAGCCGGTCGATCTCGCGGTGACATTTGCTTCTTTGCTTGGCATCAATCCACCCGCGCAAGCTACAGGGAGAGTGCTGACCGAGGCGCTGCAGCCGCCGCGACGTTCTTCGGCAACGCCCTCCGTAGCGCCATTCGCGTCCGCAGCTCCAGCCGCCGGGGGAACCGAATGACGCCCACCGGCAATCCGGATTTGACCGTCGGCTTCGCGGGCATCAACCTCAAGAATCCGATCGTCGCCGCTTCCGGCACATTCGGCTACGGCGTCGAATTCGAAGACATTGTGCATCTCGACCGGCTCGGCGGATTGGTCGTCAAAGGCCTCTCCAAAGAACCGATGACGGGAAATCCGCCGCCGCGACTGTTTGAGACCGCCGCCGGAATGCTGAATGCGATCGGACTGCAGAACATCGGAGCGTCCGCATTCCTCGCGGAGAAACTGCCAGCGTTGCGGGAGAAGAAAAACGTAGTCGTGTTCGCCAACGTCTTCGGCTACACCCGCGCCGATTACGAGCAGACGATTGAGATTCTGAATCAGGGCGAGGGTATTGCAGCCTACGAAATTAATGTGTCTTGCCCGAACACGGCGCATGGCGGCATCCAGTTCGGTAGCGATCCGCTCTTGCTCGATGAGGTGGTGCGGACGGCGAAGCGCGTCGCCACTCGTCCTGTCATCGTCAAACTGTCGCCGAACGTCACCTCAATCGCGCAAATGGCGTATGTGGCCCAGGAGGCGGGCGCCGACGCCATCTCCCTGGTGAATACATTTCTGGCCATGGCGATTGACGCGGAAACACGTCGCCCAAGAATTGCCAATGTCACCGCCGGCCTCTCCGGCCCGGCCATCAAGCCGATCGCGCTGCGCATGGTTTACGATGCGGCGCACGCGGTGAAAATTCCGGTGATTGGCATGGGCGGAATTACTACTGCATCCGATGTGGTGGAATTCATGCTTGCGGGAGCCAGCGCCGTGCAGGTGGGAACTGCCAGTTACTTCGATCCGGTGGCAACGGAAACGCTAGTTGAAGAACTGGCTGGCTATTGCCGCGATCATCGCATTGAGCGCATCAGCGAGCTCACGGGCGGGTTGCTGACGGACTAGCGAGATCGACCAGGTTTTTTCGCTAACTCCTCAACTAGTCTAAGAATAACTAAGCGAAGATTGCCACCCAACACGCCATAGCATGCCGGGTGGCAAGTATTGGTCAGTGAGGCGGGTGCCTTCGGCTAGCGGGCGGAACGATGCCGTTCATGCGCAGGTATTCCACCATCTGGCCGTAGTGATTGTAGGAGTGGGCCACAACGTCCTCGGCAAGTTGAAGACGTGTCTTCTGCTGGGGGCTGGGTGAGGCGGCGAGGGGCTCGAGCAGATTTCGTTCATTGATGGCCCCCATAGCCCGATGCAGCGCTCCGAACGAGCCTTTGACGTAGTCCATGATCTGGGCCTTGGATTGGACGCTGTCGGGACCGATCTCGGACTCTTGTTCGGGAGTGGGCGTCTGGCCGAGGATGTAAGCGGCCATGCGATAGTTGTTGGCGGCCAGGTGTTTGATCTGCTGAGCGAAGGTGCGGACCCCAGCAAACTCGCCCGTGGTGGGCGCGAAAGAATATTTCTCTTCTGGCATGGCATCGGCAGCGGCAACGACTGCATTTTCGGTGGCGGTTATCCAGAAGTCGAGCGCCTGACCAACCGTCAATCTGGTTTGTGCCAGGGCAATGTGGCTGGTGACAGCAAAAAACAGGCACAAGAGAATGCGAAAGACACTTTTCATGATAGCTCCTTAAGAACCAAGTTGGGACAATGGGAACAAACGCACGAGCAGAAACACGTGTGGCTCAATGCGCAAAGTGGAGCTGCTTTTTCAGGAAGCGGGCGGGCCGCGATCGGTTTCAGGAAAGCCGATTGAGGAAACTATAACTACTGCGTCCGAAGGCACTGAGATGTTGTCGACCGCTGGCCGGAGTGGAGCGGAAATCTCGAAGGCGTGGAACGTCACGAACTGAAATTGGACCAAACCTCGGATGCCACACTTGCCGGGCAACGGTTCCAGAAGATGACTGCACGCAGCTCCCACAGCCCTTGCGGCGCTTGTTTTCTTAGGTACGCAAGCTTGTCTGGGCCGCAGATGACAAGAAGCCCCCGATTGGCCAGTCCATCCGGCCACGCAAGCTGACGCTGACGTGGCGAGGGCCACGATCAATAGCACGATCAGCAGTACGGAAGTGACCGAAGTGCGGCGCATGTGGTCCATTTTAAGACGTGCGAGTGTCTAAAAGGTCACGCTCCGCGGGTCGTTCCCACTATCCTAGCGTCCGGCGGCGTACCATATCGACCCCGGCGACTGGTAGTTCATGCCCTCGCCCCACACGAGATGGGTGTCTCCGTGGTTGTCGATCGCGATCCCGAAATAATCGCCGAAAGGAAACCGGAAACCTTTTTCGCCGATATAACTATAGAAAGGCACGTAGCCCGACACTCGGGTCTCATCTCCCCAGGTCGCGCCGCCGTTGCTTGAACTTCGATAGTAAGTGTTCCAATCCGGAGCGTTGCGTTCGTCCATCCAGGCGATGCGGACGTCGCCGCTCGTTCCGGCTACGATTGCCGGGAACGCATGTTCCACGCCGGGCGCGGCGGAGGAAACGTTGACGCGCGGCAACCAGTTTTCGCCGGCGTTGGTGGATGACGAAAAGTAAATACGCTGCGGCCCCAGAGTCTTGCTGCCCGCGCTCCAGAGCGCATATAGAGTTCCCGCGGAGTCGGAAGTCAGAGCGACCTGCGCGCCCAGAAACGCTTCGCCGCAATCCGCGTCCTTGCAGTCGGGGGCGGCCGCTGAAATGTCGAGCCGAGTTGCACTCCAGGTCTTGCCGGCATCGGCCGACTTGGCGACATACAAGGTCACTGTGCCTCGTGCGCCTCCCGCTTTTGAGTAGGAAGCCCACGCCAGATAGGCGTTGCCGGCCGGATCGACCGTGGCCGCACCCAGCAGCGACCATCCCGGACGACTTTCGGCATTAACGCGCGTCGGGCTAAAGCTTCGTCCGCCGTCCTGCGAGGCAGCCACCCACACCTCTTCTTCGTGATTAAACGCCAAATAGATGGTTTGGCCACGCACTGCCAGCGCGGGTTTGTCCAGTTCCACGTTGCTGCGCACCGCCATCGTAAAATTCCACGTCGCGCCGGAATCTAGCGATTTGGCAAGCATGACTGCGCGTTTGCCGTTCTGTAGCCATGCAGCATAAACCGTACGCCGATCCCCCGGATCGACCGTAATCTGAGGATCAAACTGGCCTGAACCCGTCTCGAGCATTACGTGCGGAGTCTGCCAGGTCTTTCCGTTATCATTGCTCGCCACCAGCAACATGGTGGGCACGCGGCAGTCTTTGCAATCGGGCACGGACCCGTAGTGCGGATAAAGAACGTAAATTCGTCCCGAACCGTCGGCTGCTACCGCAGGTTCCCACTGGTCTCCTCCGCTAAGGCCGAGCCGTTTCTGTGTGGAAAATTGCGGCGTCGCGGCCCAAGCCAGGCTAGACAGAACAATCAACAGCGCGACGAGCTTCGAGAGGGCGCGTTTCGAGACGACGAGATTCGGACTTACGCGTTTAGACCAAGCGGAGCGCATGTAAAACCATCGGGCAAAACCAGGGCGGGGAGGGAGAAGCTTGGACCCTTGATATGGACTTTATCCTGAAGCGGGTCGCACGGTCAACCATGCCGATGGCTGCATTCCTCGTTTGGACTAACTAGCGGTCAGCAAGACCGGTGCGCCGGACGTAATCACTAAAGTGTGCTCGAAATGGGCGGACAGGGCGTGGTCGCTGGTACGCACCGTCCAGCCATCCTTGTCGGTATAGACGCGCCCCGAGCCACTGGAGATGATCGGTTCGACGGTAATGACAAGGCCCTCGCTCATGACTTGGCAGGCCTGCGGGTCGGGATAGTTTGGAATGTGCGGCGGCTCGTGTATGGTACGCCCAATCCCGTGTCCACCCAGTTCGCGGATGACCGCAAAACCAGACTTGCGCACCTCGCGCTCCACGATCTTTCCGATTTCAAACACGCGGAACCCGGCGCGGGCAACCAGCATGGCTTTATGAAAAGCGCGCTCCGCGCAGACCATTAGTTTTTCAGCCTGCGCATTCACGCGACCCACCGGCACGGTAATGGCAGCGTCGGCCATGTAGCCGTCTTTCTCCACGGTCACGTCAAGTTTCACCAGGTCGCCTTCTTTAAGGGTCCGCTCGCCGGGAATTCCGTGAACGGCCTCATCGTTCAAGCTAATGCAACTGGCGCCCGGAAACTGGTAGACCATCGACGGAGCGGAGCGTGCTCCATTCTCCTGCATGACACGCGCACCGACTTCATCCAGATAGCGGGTCGTAACGCCAGGACGCACTTCGGCCTTCATGGCATCCAGCATCATGCGCACGATGCGGCCAGCCGCTTTCAGGGAAACAAGTTCCTGCTCATCCTGGATGCTCAACTCTGGATTCCCTTCGTGACGGCATCATCTTAATTATTATTATTGCATTCGTGGGCGTGTGGAACGGTGTGCGCGAAGTTGGTGGCGAGCCTGATCGGCGGAGTTGGTTATTTCAGGCCCAGGCCGCCGTTAAAGTGCTGGATAACCCCGTAGCACTCACAGGCAACCTCTTCCAGGCGCTTGCGCTTCAGTATCTTCATCGTACCCCGCAAGTTTTCAATCAGTCCGGCATTCTCCAGGACTCCTACGGCCAGACTAACGCTGGGACGTCCGGTACCGAGCATCTGCGCCAGGAATTCATGAGTCAGTGGAAGTAGCGACGAATCCACGCGGTCCTGACACATCAACAGCCATCGAACCAGCCGCTGCTCCACCTCGTGCAGACGATTGCAAGCGGCAAGCTGCGCGACCTGCATCCCGTGCATCAAGGCGAAACGGCTTAGTTCTGCGCGCAAAGTCGGAGCGGCGTGCAAGACATCCTGAAAAACTTTCGACGGAATGCGCAATCCATTTCCGGGCATTTGCATGATTGCACGAAAGGTCCCCTGTCGCAGGCCGACCGTCAGAGGCATTCCCACCATTCCCTCTTTGCCAACGATGCCGACTTCGACGCTTCTGCCATCCTGGCTCAGAGCCACGAGCGAGACCATGCCTTCATTCACAAAATATGTGAATTCAATCTTTTGTCCCGGCTCCTGGAGGACTTCGTATTGCGCCAGCGGGGTTGGCTCCAGGTAAGGTCGAAGCAGGCTGTACTCTTCATCGGGCAGCGACAGCAGAATCACGTTACTCACCGCCCTGCCCGCCGCGTCAGATCGGGCGCCTGGATGTAACGGAGCCAGCCTGACGCCCCCTGTCGATTTTTTATTGACTATGTTTTCTTTCGCCAAGGGATCCATGCCCGTTTTGATGCGAGGAGCCACTTCGGCTCACATCAGGGAACCTGTGTAGTTTTCGCCAAAATCGTACGGATTTTTGAAACGATATGAAGGGAGACGGTACAAGAAGCTCCCTTTTTAGTACTCGACTGGATAGGAATTCTCTTATTTCCACTCTTGTGTCGTCCCGCACACAAGAATTAAT
>JBAVAA010000694.1:0-1774 GCA_049585515.1 Terriglobales bacterium
GAGGTAGCCCGTAACACCATTCTTACCTTGAGCTATGTCGGCAACAATGTGCACCACATGCAGGCCGGGGTTGACTTCGCGGCCCTGAACGCGAACCCGGCGAACGTCTTCAGCCAAGCTCGACAGTATCCGAACTTTGCGAACGAAAACGTCCTCTCCGATGGACTCGGTTCTAACTACAATTCCCTGCAAGTGAAGGTGATCCGCAAGGTGGGAAAGCTGGACCTGCAGGCGAACTACACGTGGTCCCATGAAATCGACGATATGCTCAATGTTTTCAGCCCAGGCTTTGAGAGCCCGTATACTCCCACCTACGATCACGGGAGTGGAGATTGGGACGTACGGCACAATCTCACTGGCAGCGCGCTCTACAGCTTGCCCGATCTGAAGGGCTCGAACTCTTTCATTCGGACGGCTCTGGGCGGGTGGCAAACCTCCGGTATTATTCAGGCACGATCGGGACTTCCGGTGAACGTTTCACTGGTCGGCGGATTCTTTGGCAATGCTGTGCGGCCAGACTATGTGTCCGGTCAGCCGTTGTGGGTTCCGAATCACAGTTGGCCGGGTTCGAGCTATAACATCAATGCCTTTGCCGTCGAACCGACTTACGACGGGACACCGGGTGCCACCATCGGAACTGTCGGGCGCAACTCTCTGCGGGGTCCCGCGTACTTCCAACTCGACCTCTCTGAAGCGAAGAATTTCGCTATTACCGAGAGAGTGACGATGCAGTTCCGGGCGGACATTTTCAACATCTTCAACCATCCGAATTTCGAAAACCCGAACGGCGGCATATGCAACTCTGTGCAGTCCGCCACGCCAACTACTCCGGCAAGTTGCACGTTAGTTAATGGGGTGCCGGACATCAACTCCGCTTTTGGTGTCGTTGGCCAAACCATCGCAGACGCGGATGGAACGCAAATCGGAGGCGGAACTGCGCGGCAAGTTCAATTCTCACTCAGGTTCACCTTCTGATCACTCAACCTCCGCTTACCACGGCAGCAACAATCGACCGTTGCTGCCGTATCTTCAAGAAGAACTCGCCTCCGAGGGTAAATGTCGAAGCCATACATCTCGAATTACGATAAGTATCCCTTGGTCCGCGTGTCGGACTTGCGGGATGGCTGCGAGGTGGGATGGGAGCCGATTGGCCGGCGGCTGAAAGCGAGTGTGCGGCCCGGGCGTTTCGTGATTTGTGTTGAGTGCTATCCCGGCTGTTTTGAAAAAGACATTGAAAAACAACTCGTCAACGCGCTGCAACCTCAGCTCGTGCTGCGCGCTGAAGAATGTTACTTGCCCGAGAGCGCCATTCTGTCACTCTGCTCGCGCGACCTGGGCGATGATCCGGTGTTTGCCTTCATGGGCAAGTACGAACTCTCGGAATTCCTGGATGAGCGAGAGCTTGTGAAACAAAGAAGCCGTTTGCTCCAGGCATCGGGCCTTGTGCTCGTCATTGGTACGGGTGCAACTCTTCTAGCCGAATCCTGGGACCTGCTAATTTACAGCGACTTGGCGAGATGGGAGATCCAGCAGCGCCAGCGAGCCGGCGAAGTCACGAACCTCGGTTTACAGAACTTTACGGACCGTCCGCAAGCAAAATATAAACGCGCCTACTTTGTCGACTGGCGAGTCGCCGACCGCTTGAAGAAAGATTTGATTCCTGGAATTGATTTTCTGCTGGATTCAAATCAGCGCGACCAGCCCAAGATGATCACCGGGACGCAGCATCTGCAGGGATTAAAGAATGCCGCGCACAGGCCGTTCCGCGTGGTTC
>JBAVAA010000695.1:0-8208 GCA_049585515.1 Terriglobales bacterium
CTACTGTTACAAGCCCTCCTCCCCCCGACAGCAGAGAACCAACAACTGAGAACTGACAACTGAGAACTGAACTTGGAACTTGGAACCTAAACCGCTTTCGTCGCTTCCACAAACACGGCCGTCCCATAAGCAAGAACTTCGGTGACGCCCTGCATCACTTCAGTTGCGTCGTAGCGAGCGCCGACAACAGCGTTGCCGCCTATTTCCGCCGCGTGCTGCAGCATCAGGTCGAAGGCTTCTGCCCGCGTCCTCTCGCATAGATTCGTCAGCAGCGTGATGTTCCCTCCGACCAGCGTCTGCAGCCCCGCTCCAATCGTTCCGAAGATGGACCGCGATCGCACCGTGATTCCGCGGACCACCCCAAGCGTGCGCGTCACACGATAGCCATCGAGCTCAAACTGCGTCGTCACCATGTTGTGCGCAACCATGTTGTGCGCCACCATCCGCCCCGCCGTCACGGCATAGTTTCCCATCGCTCCTCCGGAGTCCTGCTGGCCGACTTCTAGCCAAATTCTACCGTGCTATGTCGTAAATTGACGGCATAAATAAAATGGCTTGGAAAGGGCGCGCCCTTCACAGGTTGCGGGAAAAGTCCGGCTTCGTATCAGGGTATCGCTTTAGCGATACCGTAACTCCTTGAAAATCACCTGCCCCTTCAGGGGCAGGGCGTCGCCCCACAGCGCGCGGTCCCAGGCCGATCGGTCTATATAATGTCGTCTTTCCGGAGGCTCCATGTTTTCTCGCCGTCGTTTCCTGCAAACCGGGTCGTTGGCAGCTGGTGTCGGCATAGCTGCGCCGGCACTACCGGGCGCCGAAGGCGATAAATCCCTGCCGCCTCCGATTGACGCGCTTCAAACTCTACGCTACCGAGCCAAGCCCATCACCATTGACGAGCGCGCCCAGCGCCAGGAAAAGGCTCGCGGATTAATGCGCGAAAACAACCTGTCCGCCATTCTGCTCGGCCAGGGCACCTCTCTTGCCTATTTCACTGGCATTCACTGGCAGGGCGGGGAGCGTCTCTTCGCCATGGTGTTGCCCGCGAAAGGCGAGGCATTCTATGTTGCTCCCGCTTTTGAGGAAGGCCGGGCCCGCGAGCAGATCGCCAAATCCCCCGATGGCGGCAAGCCGGACCTACGGGTCTGGCAGGAGGACGAAAGCCCCTACACCCGGGTAGCCGAGGGCCTGAACGACCGCTCAATCGCGAACGGCACAATCGGCATCGAGGAAACGGTAAAGTTCGTTTTCAGCGACAACCTGAAGAAATCTGCCGCCAGCACGACCTTCACCAGCGCGACTCCGGTCACCGCCGGATGCCGCATGATCAAGAGCCGCCATGAAATCGATCTGATGCGCCTCGCGGCCAAGATCACACTCGCCGCCTACGAGGCAACCTATCGTTCGTTGAAAGTGGGCATGACCCAACAGAATGTAGAAGAGATGATCGAAGCCGCGCACCGCAAACTCGGATTCGAAGGAGGCGCCGATGTCCAGGTCGGCGAGTTTTCCTCGTTTCCCCACGGCTCCGTCGAGCCGCAGGACATTCGCGAAGGCACCATCGTGATGATCGATGGCGGTTGCTCGGCCGAAGGCTATCAGTCCGACATCACGCGCACATTTGTGCTCGGCAAAGCCCCCGGCAAAACGAAAGACAAGATGAAACAAGTCTTCGACATCGTCCATCGCGCCCAGAGCGCCGCGCTGGCGGCCGCAAAGCCCGGAGCAGAAGCCGGTTCCGTGGACGCCGCCGCGCGCCAGGTCATCACCGAAGCAGGCTACGGCCCCGAGTACAAATATTTCACGCATCGCCTGGGACACGGCATGGGCATGGACGGCCACGAGTGGCCGTATCTGGTTCGCGGCAACAAGACGATACTTCAACCGGAAATGACCTTCAGCGATGAACCCGGCATCTACATTCACGGAGAATTCGGCATCCGTCTGGAGGACGACATGCACATCACGGAAAGTGGAGCAGAATTATTCACCCCGCAAAGCCCATCGCTGGAAGATCCATTTGGGAAACCTTAGCAGCTTGAAAAACACGGCCTTCGATTTTGTTTTGAAAGGGCGTGGCTTTACAGTTTGCGGAAAAACTCCGGTTTCGTATCAGGGTATCGCTTTAGCGATACCGTAAGTCCTTCGAAATGTGACGCCCCCTTTAGGGGCTGCCTCGCGCGCCACAAAGCCTCACTCCACCACCCACTCCCGCATCCGCCGCAGCAAGGACGCAGGCGCCTCCGCTTCCAGCACCACCAACCCATCCTGATACTGCCGCGAATAAATACGCGCCCCAGCCTGCAATTGCGCCAGCATCTTGCCTTCTCTTTGCGGAATCCGCAAACGGACGCGCTCCGGACGATCCCCCTCGAGCACCGCGTCGATGCGATCCAGCAGGCTGCTCAATCCAATTCCTTTCACGGCCGAGACGTGGATGGTTTCCTCATCATCGCGCAGCGACTCGCGCTGCTTGGGAAGCAGCAGGTCGATTTTATTCATCACCCGCAGCCGCGGCTTCTTATCGGCTTCAAGTTCTCGGAGCACCGTCTCCACTTGCGCATCCTGCTCAGCGGAAACCGGGCTGCTAGCATCCGAAACCTGCAGGATGAGCGTCGCGCGCTGCACTTCTTCCAGAGTGGCGCGGAACGCCGAAACCAGCGTATGCGGAAGATGCCGGATAAAACCCACCGTATCGGAAAATAAAACCTTGCGTTTTGAGGGCAGTTCAGCACCCCGTATGGTCGGATCAAGCGTGGCAAACATGCGCGACGAAGCCACAACATTCGACTTCGTGAGCGCATTAAATAGTGTGGACTTGCCCGCATTCGTATATCCCACCAGCGCCACCGTGGCCACCGGAACGGACTCCCGCCGCCGCCTCTGCTGCGCCCGGATGCGCCGCACATTTTCGATTTGCTGCTTCACGTGCCGGACGCGGCGGAAAATTTTTCGCCGGTCAGTCTCCAGTTGAGTTTCGCCCGGTCCGCGCGTGCCAATTCCGCCGCCCAGTTGCGACATTTCCACGCCCCGCCCCGCGAGGCGCGGGAGCATGTATTCCAACTGCGCCAGTTCCACCTGCAACTGACCTTCGCGAGTGCGGGCGTGCCGCGCAAAGATATCGAGAATCAGCTGCGTGCGATCGATAACCCGTGTGTGAACCACGCGCTCGATGTTGCGCTGTTGCGAAGGCGAAAGATCTTGATCGAACAGAATTACATCCGCGGAAACCGAGGCGGCAGCGCCCGCAATTTCCTCCAGCTTGCCCTTTCCGATAAGAGTGGCCGGATCCGGCCTGTCTTTGCGCTGAGTAAACTCCCCGGCAATCTGCGCGCCCGCGCTCGTCGCTAATGTTCGCAGCTCGTCAAGCGATTCCTCAGACGTAAAATCGGAATTGAAATCCGCCGAATCGGCCGCCATGGACGAAGACGAAGAAGATGATGACGACGAAGAAGAAGAGGAAGAGGACGAAGATGAAGATGAAGACGAGACGGCCGTACTCGCAGCTTGATCTCGAGCCGCCTGAGCCGCCGGAGTGATGTTGACCGAGGTTTTTCCCGCGCGTCCAGCCCGGCCCTTGCTGCGAAACTCCACCCCTACCAGGAACGCCCGTTCCTGCCGGTCCGATGGATTGAGCACCGCCTTAGGCTCATTCCGCGAAGTATTTTGCGCAGCATCGCGCGAACGATCACGCCCACTCAATCTGGAGTCATCTCGGCGCAAGTAAATTCACTCTATCCCTCGGTCCCAGAAGCCGAGCTCGGCATCGGCGGCTCGCCCTGGGAGGGTACCGCCGCCGGCTTCAACTCCGCGTGGCCGTGGGCCCCGCGCGAGATGACGACCGTGGATATCGCATGTTTGAAAATGAGCTGCTCCTGATTGCTGGTTTCGAGCACCACCGAGTACTTGTCGAACGAGCGGATACGGCCCGTCAGCTTCACCCCGCTGACCAGATAGATCGTAATGTTGTGCCGCTCCTTTCGCGCTGTATTGAGAAAAGAATCCTGAATGTTTTGTTGTGCCGGCTTGGCTTCCATTGCCGATCTCCTTCTTTAGGGTTCGATGCTGCGCCATGAGCTAGGGAGAGCGTTGCCGCAGCGGTCTGCCTGTCGGCTCCTACAATACGGACTTGCGGCCCGCTTTTCAACTTCCCTCGCAATAAATTATTCCCGGAAACTCCCGCTGCACGCTGCGTCCGCTGGGGAGGAGCAACCGCGGCCGCTGAAATCGAATGGTTTCCTTTCCCTCACCATCAATCTACAATCGTCCCTTCTGAAACCAGAGGTCAGAACAGGAGCCTCAACTTGATCGAAATCAATTTTCCCTCCGATTTCAACACTAACCTTTTAATGCTGTTTCGTTGGCTGCACTTTGTCGGAGGCGTAACCTGGATCGGCTTGCTGTATTTCTTTAACCTGGTCAATGTTCCCTTCATGCAGGAACTTGATCCCGCCACCAAAGGCAAGGTCCTCCCCAGCCTGATGTCGCGCGCTCTCTGGTGGTTTCGCTGGTCATCGGTGCTCACCGTCTTGGCGGGCCTGGCCTATTGGGGCAGCATCGTTGCCAGCGACGCCAGAAACGCCGACCCCGCTTCCCACGCATCTTCCGGTGGTCCGATGGGAACGTTCTTTGTGATCTGGACCATCGCCTGGGCGCTGATGTATGCCTGCACAATCCCCGGCAAAGGCGCGCTCGACAAAGGTCCCGTGCTCGCCGTGATCTACACCCTCATCGTAGTCGCGGCCTCGTGGCTGTTTCTGCGCTTCAACAATCATGAATGGGAAAGCAATCGCCTGCTCGCCATCGGCATCGGCGGCGGCATGGGTTGGGTAATGATGCTAAACGTCTGGGGCGTGATCTGGCGGACGCAAAAGAAAATCATCCGCTGGACCGCCGACAACGCCGCCAATGGCACCCCGATCTCCGACAAAGTGAAATATCTGGCGCGCCAGGGCTTTCTAGTGGCCCGCGCCAGCTTCGTGCTCTCCTTCCCCATGCTGTTCCTGATGGGTGCGGCAAGTCACTATCCCATGTTCGGGAAATAGGTCTGGGAAGTAGATAGGAAAAAGCAGGATAGGTTTTGTAGCGCCGGCCTCCTGCCGGCTGTCGCGCGGGCGTCTCGCCCGCGCCGCAGGTCGTGCCAAATCGGAATGGGCTTCAGCCCCTAATGATGGCCGCGGCGCGCGCCAAGAGTTTTTTCGGCAAACTGTTTAGCCGCACTACAACGCCACAGGAGATTACATGATTCGTTATTGCTCTTTACTTTGCCTATCGGCGCTACTGCTCGCCCAGGACGCCCCCAAAGCCGCCCCCAACAATTCCACCGCTCCGGTATATACGGCCGACGGCCGGCTCGTATTCCCCGCAAACTATCGCGAGTGGATTTACCTGACCACCGGCATGGACATGGACTACAACCCCGATCCTTCGATGGCCGGACACTCCATGTTCGACAACGTCTTCGTAAACCCCGAAGCCTACAAAGCTTTTGTAGCGACCGGCACGTGGCCCGACAAGACCATGCTCGTCCTCGAAAGCCGCATGGCCGCCAGCAAAGGCTCCATCAACAAAACCGGACACTTCCAGACCAATGAAGTCATGACGCGGTCCATCCACGTCAAAGACGCGCGCTTTGCCGGAGGTTGGGCCTTCTTCGGCCTTGACGAACAAAGGCCCACTAAGCAGATTCCGAAAGACGCCGAGTGTTATTCGTGCCATGAGAAGCACGCGGCGGTCGATACCACGTTCGTGCAGTTCTATCCCACGCTGCTAGAGATTGCGAAGAAGAAGGGCACGCTAGCCCCGTCCTATCTGAAGGAAGAGGCCGCGGCAACGCAAGGTTCCGGGAAGGATTAGGCGAAAGCGGGACTCAACATCCAGCAACATTACCGGCTGTCCTATAAATCAGTTTTCACCATTCTTTTCTGACGCGTTCTGATCGGTTGGGCATTCGCTTTGGGCAGGGCACGTGCCTCACGGGCTGCGGAAAAACTCCAGTTTCGTATCAGGGTATCGCTTTAGCGATACCATAAGTCCTCCGAAATGAGACGCCCCTTTAGGGGCTGAGGCGGCAAGATCCACGTTTTCCGCAGCCTCTTCAGCCGTGCCGCAAAGGGCCAACGGAGATCACGGCATTAGCCCCTGAGGGCACAGCGGCTTGCTCCCCAGACCGATTTATGAGACGTACTCTAGATCAGGCAAGACCAAATCAAGAGGACGAAATCACCGCACCGCCGTAATCTCGCCCTCAATCGACCATGCTGCCACAATTGAGTCCAGCATGAACGAGTACCTAGACTCAATCGCGGAGTGGTCAGGCGCCGCCGAAGACTGGCGTCCCATCTCGCGCGGGGCCGTCCTGGGATGGCTCGTGTTCTATGTCCTCTTCCTGCTCTACGCCTTCCGCATGCATGGCGGCTATCTATTCATCGACTCCGCCAACCTGGTAGTCCACGAAGGCGGCCACTTGCTCTTCCGCTGGTTCGGTCCAACCCTCTGCCTGTGGGGAGGAACCATTCTGCAGTGGATGGTTCCGCTGCTCCTGGCCGTCTATTTCTTCTACGAACGTCAACCCGCGGCCTTCGTGTTTTGCCTGTTCTTCTTCTTTGAGAACTGGCTCTACACCGCGACCTACATGGCCGACGCCCACGCCATGGTTTTGCCCCTCGTCACCACCGGTGACCCCGAGTACGCCGAGCACGACTGGAACACAATGTTTTCGAGCCTGGGACTTCTGGATTACGACACGACCATCGCCGCCGTCGTGCGCTCCATGGGATGGTGCGGAATGCTTGCCTGCGTGGGATGGTTGGCCGCGCGTCTGAGAACAACAAAGACATCAGTGGAGTGACGGGCGTCCTCGCCCGTCAACTGCAACCCTGAGTTGCTCGTTCCTAGGAGGCATACCATTTACTGAGAACTTGAACCGGATGCCGATTTTGGCGGAAACCGCAGTCTTTACGGTTTTTTCGGAGCGGTCCAGCAATGCAGATAGGCGTCTGGCACCCCCGAGGGAATCATCCGCCCGTCAAATCTCCGCCTGTTATTCTCCGCTGCCACGTCCACCGCTTTCTCTAAAGGAAAACTAATCACCTTGAGAACACCGTCACGGTCAACGACGAGTTTCATGTTGGCGGCGGTTTCGCTACTGAAGAGCCTTTCGAGTTTAGCCATTGATTTCCCGCGAGGATTTATATCGTTCACAGAAACGATGGGATCTCCGTAGTGCACGCCTGCGCGCTTGGCAGGGCCGTCCTCAATCCCTCCGACTAGAGGCGGTTGTGGCTCATCCCATACAAATACCTCGAACCCCGGATAATAAAGGTTCATATCACTCGGGTAGTGCCCCACATTGAATACCTTCTTATCATGAGGCGGTTCTGAATGAATCTTGCCGACACGCTGAATTTCCGCCTCCGTGGCATCCGCAGGAAAGAACACACCGTCTGGGCCAAGTTTCAGACCCTCTTTTGCGTAAAGTTCGGAAGCTTTTATCCGACCCACCTCCACCTTATAAGGACCGTTTTTGCCTTCGAGTTCTATCACGCTCAGCCTCTGTTCCTTAGTGCGAAGGAACGGCCCAGCCTGGACTATGTCGAGGTTACGGTGACCATCGATGCCCAACAAACGATCACCGGGCTGGATGCCGGCTTTCATAGCCGGAGTATCCGGCTCAATTTTCCAGACGATGGGCGGGCAACCGCGATCCGCGTTAGGCCTACCTACAACAGTCATGCCGGTAACGTAATCATCCACATCCCACTGAGCTGGCAGCTGCGTGGCAAGGAGACAGAAAACAACAACAGGCACAACCCTTCGAATCAGTTGGCACAGCACCGCATTCTGATTGACAGACAGATTCATAGCATACCGCGCTGCAAGGAATAGCTGATACAGGAGACATTGAGCACTACAAGAGAAATGGCTGGCGAAATCAGGATTGTCCTCAGAACCCCCTCAATGAGCCTTCGCCGCCAGCGTCCAAGGTTTGCCGTCGAAGTGCGCCGGCAGCGCCAGCCCAAACAGGTTCAGAATCGTAGGCGCCACATCGACAATCGCAGGCTTCTCTTCAATGAATTTGTGGCTCGAAAATAAAACCCCCGGAACAAGCCGCGGATCGATGCAGTGGTCGCCGCTCCAGGCTTTGATGTTGTCCTCAAAAATCTGCGACGTAACTTTGCCCATCACCGAGTCCCACGAGGCGCGATACCCGGC
>JBAVAA010000696.1:0-8452 GCA_049585515.1 Terriglobales bacterium
AAGGCGCTGGGAGGTGAATCTGGTGGTTGGCGTCCCCGACGGGATTTGAACCCGTGTTACCGCCGTGAAAGAACAAGAACGAGACGACTTTACAACAACTTGGAAGAGATGGGCGGCATGTAAGTCGTTGAAAGTCGGTAGGAGGCCGAGCAGACCCGTACCTCAACTCGTAGCGCGCAAAAGTCTGCGCTCTATGTAGCGATTTCCGTAGATGGGCAACGGGTTGGTTGCAGCCGGAAGATCGAGTCTGCTTTTGCTGTAAATTAACACGAGAAGTGACAAACACGTCATGCACCTTGGAGTTTTGACTATGCGATATGAGAATCGGTGGGGTGTTTGCCCGGCGCTAGGAAAAGTGCTTGAGGGCAAGCGGGAATCGAACCGCTACCATGGTGCGACCTCGGTTTCAGAAAACATCGCCACAGCAGTTGCGAAGTGCGCAGTGGTGTTCGCTTTGGGTGGTCATCTTCTTTAATGCGATACCAACCGCGCTTCTGGCGCACGTGTTCGCGCAGCAGTTGGCCGGTCTTAGGATCGAGCAGACGAACATACAGCTCATCCCATTGCACGCGCAGTACGCGACCGATCCAGCCTGGCGGTGCGCCGTAGTAGGCGGCTTCGACCTCGACGCAACCATCCAGATGCACGATGCGCTCGCCGTACTGGTAATAGCGGAACGGCTCCAGCGGCAGTGGCAGCAACGTGGGTTTCTCTTCCGCAAACATGGCAGCGACCTGCCGTTTGGTGGTGCCGTGGATGCGCGTGTCGGCCCAGCGTTGTTCCCAGTGATCGAGGTAGGCTTGGGCTTCTTCCAGAGTCTCGAAGCGCAAGCCTTTCAGCGGTGTCTTCTGCGCATGACCGACGCCGGATTCGACTTTGCCTTTGCGATCCGGATCTTGGATCCGGCACGGCATGGCGACTGCGCCGTAGTGCGCCAGCACGTCGCGATAGAGAGGATTGAGAGCGGGATCGTAAATGTCGGGGACAAGCACGCCCTCGCGCAGATTGTCGAGCACGACGATGCGGGTGGCTCCGCCCAGCCGGCGAAAGGCGCGTTCGTGCAGTTCGGCCCAGATGCGCGAACTGGAGCGGAAGGTAAGCAGACGAACCGACTTGCGGCTGCAGCCGAGCGTCATCACGAACAGCCGAGTGCGCCGGTACTTGCGGCTCTCGGGATCGCGCACCATTGGTCCGGTGCCGTAATCGACTTGCGCCTCCTGGCCGGGCGCGGTGACGATCACGACGCGGGCTTCGGGGGTTTGCATTCCGCGCCGCTTGCGCACGAAGCGTTGCACGCTTTGGTAGCTGCTCGCGAATCCGTACTCGGAAACCAAATCCTGCCAGATCGCCATGGCATTGCGGCCGCGGCTGATCCCCAAGTCGATGGCTTCCCGGTATGGCTCGCAGGCACTGGCGCCGGTGCCCACTTCAGAGTCGGTGATCACCTCGTTCTCGTTGGCCGGTTTTGCAGTTGCTCTTGCTTTTCCCTTATTAGAAAGGTTTTTGGGGTTGGGGTTGCAGTTAGGGTCGAGGGGATCGGGAATCACCGGAATGGCCGATTTTGCCGCACCGGAGTCGGTGATCACTTCGTTGGCCGGTTTTGGTTCGCACCGCCCCCAGCCACTGGGCAGACGCGCCGCAATCCCCGCCGCTTTCAGGTAGGCGCTGGCGGTTTCCCGACGGACATGGGTCGCTTGCTGGATGCGCCTCAGCGACCAGCCCAGCCGTCCCAGAGCTAAGACTTGTTGTTTCTTCTCTTCGTTCAAGACATTGGCCATGCCCACGGAGCCTACAAGCCTCCGCGGGATTCAATGTCCCGGACGCTAATCTCGTTGGCCGGTTTTCAGGTGATAATCAGTGGCCGGTTTGGGTGATCGCTGAGGCCAAAACACAGAATATCGATAGGCAAGCGGGCGACGCTGCCAATTATTGCAGTCGGTCGCTTCTGTGGCACCACGAGGGTGATCGGATTTCGAAGCAGGAATTGGCTGTGAAACGTTTTGGAACAGGAGGCGAATACGATTCGCTGATCGGGGATTTGGCGGACCTTATCGTTTTAACATTGAGGACAGAACGAAGGCTCAGCGCACAGCCAGAAACGAGTACGCTCCTGGCGGAGTGATCACCTCAGAAGTGCTCGGGTTGCAGAAATGTAACGCGATGGAACCCTCATTGAGAGGATACGCGCTGAGGGAAAGATTTCCTAATCGCTGAGGCGGGGTAACGTTCGTTATCTGATCCGACTTTCCGAGGCCGTTCGCTTCGCTAATTACATCAACGCAATTTTGAGGAGGCACACGGCTCGCGGGAACGTTCTGAATGCGGTAGATCTTCATTTGTGAGATTGGAGAACCATCGCCCAACGTGAAACTGTTTCCTTCGGTTATCTTTACTGACACCGCGAAGGTCTTTTCTTTCGAAGTGAGCCGTTCTAGCCAATTGAGATGGGCACCGTCGCCAGTCGCATGGATATAATTGGTGATGGACAGCGGAGCTCCAAACGCCAGCTGGCCTGCACTCGGCGCAACTCCACTACTGTTCGATACGTCCGTGCCGATCCAGGTATCATTCACGCTTGCGGGCGGACGATATCCCGATGTCGATTGAGTCAACACCGGCTGGGAGTCGATGAGCGTGATGATGTGATGCGCGTTAAGCGTAGCTCCCGGCGCAGTCGAGAAGTTCAAACGGCCCTTTGTTAAAGTCATGCCGTTAGACATCGCTGCCCCGTCTGTCAACACGGTCGCCGTCTGATTCGGAACGCTATTATTGGGGGAGGTTATGCTTGCAAGGCAAGTGGTATACCCGCCTGCCGACGCAGTTCCATAACTCGAGCACCGCGTAGCAACCTGAAGCGGATTCCCGCTCAGCCCAATTCCTACAACCGGCCCTTCCTCGTTGTCCACCGAGATGCTCTTGTTGAGCGATACCAGCGAACCAGGCCAAAAGTTCAGACCTCCGCTGTAATTGCCTTGCTTAATCGTATATGCAGTGGTGGATGACGATCCATTATCTGTGTAGGTGCACACCAGTCCCGAGCATGCCGTCGCCTGAGTTAGCCCTTTTGCTACGTATCCGCATATTCCACCCGATCCGCCAGGGCATCCGCCATTGTAGGGGTAAACCGCGCCGACTCCCGCCGGAGTGGTTATGCGGATCACATCGTAGGTAATGGCATCGGTGCCGTTTGCCACTCGCGGCCAACGCACCGGAATGGAATCGCTTCCGCTCGATCGCCAGTTCAGAACCTGCATCGGAGAAGTTTGCGTGTTGGCTGTAATGTCGTTAGCCACGATGAAGTAAGAATAAGGCGTGGATCCGGTTCCACCCGTTGGAAATGCTCCTTGAGTCCCTCCACTCCCCGCAACTTCGAAACTCGCAGCCCCACTCGATACACCTGCAATAAGGCCCGCTACTCCAAGACCTGGAAACGGAGATCGAGGTGGAGAGAGTGGGTTTAGACTCGGATTGCTCTCCGAATAAATGTTCTTGAGATAGGCGCCCTGATAGTTCCCAGTCGCGTTCGCCGAGTAAACTTGCCACGGACCCGAGGCCTGACAAATAGTGTTTTCGATATACAACCCGTTTGAGTTATACACCGTTGCGCAATTCGAGGTGTTCGCCGTGATGTTTGAGTCGCGTAACGTGATGACGGGAGCGATTTGGTGCCCAATATTTCCCGCCCCGCCCGAGAAAACAAAAGAACCGGTCCAGTTGGAATTCGCGTTGAGATTGATAGCGTTGTTGTTGAAGTGCTCGATGATCGCATCTTCATCGTCCCACATATCGAAGAAATTATTGAAGCGCCCCAACTCGCCGCCAAAATCATAATGCACGTCGATAAAATGCGTGCTGTTGGCATTATCCAGGAACGCTTCGAAGGCCAGGGCCACCACTCCGGGAGCGTTCTGCGAAGCAATCGCGGCTCGGTGGACATAGCGAAATGTGGTCGAGGAGCCCGTACAAGCCGCGGGCGTGGAACCAGATCCGCAGTCCGTTACCATGGCATCGCCCCAATATCTGCGATCGTCGGTAAACATGATCGCCACTAAATCGCCCGGACGAAAATTGTGTGCACTGGATGTCGTAATCGTCGCGTACCCGCCTGCAGCGGACGTAGTGGTGATGCTTACCCCGGCGTAAGCAGGGTTAGTCGAGTAATCGACGGGTGTGCGGAACGACAAACCCTGGACCGTGTCGTTGGCATAGTCGTTCGCATTCAGCAGATCGCCAATCTGCACGCATGGGCCGCGACCCAGACAATTCAAAGATGTCCCATACCCGCTTAACACGGATTGGTTACCGTGAAGAAAGATCGTCCCGTATATGTTGTAGTTGTTGATCGACCAGCCGGGTCCCCCGGTATAGGGTCCGTTCGACGGAATAATCACGTTGCATTGATCGTTGTAATAGGTGGTTGCGCTTGATCCGCACGCTGCGTTAATCGTCTCCTGGATGCCCGATGAAGCCGAACTGATTGTGTATCCAGCCGCATAGGAATAGAACGGTGTGAACGTAACCGTGCCCGACCCTGCTCCCGACGTGCATCCACCAGGCCCGGATATTACCCGAACGCTTTCACTGTTCTGTCCTCCCGAAAGAAGGACTTGATAGCCCGCACCGCTCGTCGTATCAACGCCAACCGGACATGGAGTTAATGTAACTGCGGCCTGTGATCCCCCGGTTAGCGAACCAGAGGAGATGGTTTGTGTCCAATTCAGCGCAGTCGTGGCATATGTGATCCCAGCCGGTGCGCCTCCGACGCACAAGCCTGGTTTGGCGCTCCCGCTCGGACACGTGGATGAATCCGACAGGGTCGACCCTGACTTGCGGGGAGTGATGACTGCCGTTGAAGGGCTAACCTCGCCCGCTTTGGACGCCGACGGTCGGCCAATAGCTTCCAACGACAGAAAGAGTACTGCAAGGATTATACTTCTCATCGCCGCCACTCCTTTCTAGTGGAAGAACCTCCGCTCGGGGTAGCCGCCGCGGCCCGGAACCTCTACTGATTTCAATATCGTCCCACTTTTAAACAGATTATCGGATAGGTATTCTTGGCCCGGCATTCCGCCAGGTCCCTGTATATAAGCTGCGAAGCGGCAAGATAGAAGCTCAGACAGTCACACCTTCCCTATGCCAGAGTGTTTTGGCAGCCACGTAAAACCTAGATAGATTCTTCAGGGAGATACCCGAGCGCAGCATCGGATCATCATCATACGACTTATGAGCCCTACCGGTAATGTCAATCCTTGGCAATAGGTGATAACTTGCGACGCGGTCTCTGCAAGGATTGAGCTTGCAAAGCAATGTGATGTTCTCGCGTTCAGCAGAAGTAGGTCGGACGACCCAATATCTTTGATGTCCGGCTCGCTGATAACTAATGCAAAGCAAGATACCAACCATAAAGCTATGATCGATTTCCAAAATCGATCGACCTAAACGCGGCAGGCTCTTGATTGTCACGTGCTCCGGGAAAGTCTCGCCGAGCTTTTTCACTAGTTTTCGTCGCAATCGCAACAAAGGTTCTGCAAGTTCCCCATGGAACAAGTCGTAAGCTGGTAGCTGATACCCAACCGCTTGGTAAAGTGTTTTGTAGTTTCCAAAATGACTGCGAAGAGTGTCGGTCGCGGGCATGCCAGAAGTTTTTAGAATAAGACCCTCGCTCAGGTACCCTTTGGCTGCAAGCAACCGCCGCAACTTGTTTATTATTTCCTCGTCCGACCACGACGAATCTGCTTTTCGCGGCAGCGTCGCTTGGGCTCGGTCAAAGGTTCCACGATCTACAATCGCGGCAAATGCATCCGGCTTCTTTATCCACTCTTCGGGCGCCACCGCTGTACGCTTTTCGCGTAAACGCTGCGTGCCCCGATGCCAGACGTTAGTTCCGGCATATTTTGGGTTAGTAACTATGTCGTGGACATCTTTGCAGAACCAATGCTTTCCACTACTCTTGAATATCCCTTGTCGATTCAGTTCGCGTGCTATGGCGGTACATCCGAGTCCGTCAAGAGCCATAGCAAAAATTTGGCGCACACGTTGCACTTCCACTCGCGGCCCTGGAACCAGTATTACGCGATCCGTGGTGAGACTTTTGTGTTCACCGTATTTCAAAAGTTGTTTTCGCCTACCATCTGCGGAAACCATCAGTCGTCGATACCCGTAACCGGCGGAACCTCCCACCCAGAAGCCGAGTTGTACGATTTTTGTCTTACCGCGAAATACCTTCTCTCCAAGTTCGCGGCTGAACTCGGCCGCCATGGTACGCTTCAAAGCCTTGAATATGGCGCTGTTTGCCGTTCCGTCATTGGTAAATGGCTCAGCACAATAGTGAAGTGGTATGCCGGAACTGGAGCACAGAAATTCGTAGTGGGCAGCTTCATCATTATTGGGGAATCGTCCCCAGCGACTGACATCGTAAACGAGAATTGCTTTGTATCCAGTGTTGCCACCTACAACATCCTTGAGCAATTCGCGAAGTGCGGGACGGTTGCTAGCGATCACCCCACTCTTCCCCGCGTCCGCGTAGGTCTTCACGATCAAAAAGCGGTGGCGAGCGGCATACTCCTGAATGGCCGTTTTCTGATTCTCGATGGAGTATTCCTGAGCCTCGTTTGACATGCGGACATACTGAGCGGCTGGAATCGGAGGCGCGGGCTGTGGTGAATGTTCTCGGTTGAGACTCATTTCTCATGGTCCTCGACCCGGAAGGAATGTTGACCTGGAGACCGTTTTACGACAAATAATTTCGCTAACCCCTGCTGTGAAACCTTCCGAGCTTCAACATAGATGTGCTGACTATCGCTCTCCACGTCGTCAATCGAGTCAAGCGAATTGTACCGCTAAAGGACTGGAGTATGCCCGGCGCGATGCCGCTTTGAAGAAGCGACCCGCCGAAAAGAAATGAATTGCAGAGCTGTAGTCGTTCCTGGTGTTCCTGCCAAGGATTATCACTAGAAGCCCGGGTCTGTTCCATTTTCGTAAGAAGACGTATGTTTTAATCTGGCCCCGCCAGCGGGCCTTATTCTCGTCTCATGACTCTGGACCAGATCGAGCGCGAGCTAAAGGCTATCGAACAATTTGATACACAGTATCTTCTTGAGGAAGAGCACACAACAATGGGAATGGCTGAATTTAGAAGACGCCAAGAACGCAAGCGGGAATTGCTTGAACTCGCTAAAGACCGCAAGACTAGCCAGCCAAAACCGCTAGCCTAGTTCTCCGAGTTCGTATCCAGTTTCATAATCTGATAGTGGAGTCATGGTCGCGGTGATACCACATCCGCCGTATCGCGATATACGACCGTGGCAGTAACATCGAGAATGCCCTTCTGTAGCCTCGAAGATCATCCCCGACCTGTGCCGGAAAGTTAAGACGGCAGGAAGAAATGAAGAGAAATGTTTCATTAACCGAATCCTCAGTCATGGCGAATGCCTGACGGGGGTGGAGATCTCAGAACCAGAGCAAAGGCCAGGCGAGAATTACTGGGTCATCCGATGACTTCCTCGATCAGTCGGAGATGGTCTTCGCGACAACCTTAAACAGCGACGGCAGGTGCACCTATACTCCGGTCTGCCTGGCCGCACCGTGTGACCGCAGTCACGACAGACGAACCGACCATCCTTATGGGCAATCATCGACCTGAAATCAATACCCGCCATGCAATGGGGGCAGCGGATAGTAAGGATGGTGTCGATCGGCATGGGGCCACTAGAGCAAAACCTAGCACGCAGGATTCCAGACAATAAATTCTGAGATCGCACTGAAACCAAGAGGATCGTCGGCAACCACACGGTATCGAACCGAAACCTGCGCCATCTCTGCTAGACGCACGGTTCTGCGGCCGATTAGGGTGCGGTTCCTCCCCTAGGGCGACCAGAAATCTGACATAGTGCTGGATAGATCCTACGATAACTGTGATAGGCTTCGCCAAGGATTGCTGCGTCTTTCGGATTGGGGTGAATTTCCTGAGAAGTGCGTACGACGGCATCACAGGCTTCATCGACAGATCGCCAGTGTTCTGCCCCCACCCCAGCCAGAATCGCCGCGCCGTAGGCCGCCCCTTCCTCTGCATCCAAGGCTTCCACCACATGTCCATAGACATCTGCCTGAATCTGTCGCCACAAGCTCGACCGAGCTCCGCCACCACCTAAGCGGATGCGTTCTACGGGAAGCTTCATTTCACGAAAAATCGTAAAGCTATCTTTCAAGCTGAAGGCCACACCCTCCATGACAGCTCGAAGAATGTGCGCCCGAGTGTGGGTTGCACTGAGTCCCAGAAGCGCGCCGCGAGCATGTGGGTCACAATAAGGAGTGCGCTCACCCATCAGGTACGGTGCCCACAAAACACCGTCAGCTCCAACCGGGGCCGCAGCCGCTTCTTCCGACAAGCGCTCGTAGGGATCGCGTCCGTCGTCCGGTCGAGCGCCGAACCGGTCGCGAAACCATCGCAGCG
>JBAVAA010000697.1:0-4115 GCA_049585515.1 Terriglobales bacterium
GGCCTGGGGACACGCATGGCTCCGCCCTCAGCCGCGAAAGCCAGGAAGAAAGCTCCCAGCAAACAGTTCAAGGAACTGGGTGGTGTGCCCATTCTTGTGCACACGCTGCGTAAATTCGCCTCCACTCCCGCCGTCTACGAGATCATCGTCGCCCTGCGGAAGAACGAAGTCGCAGCCTTTCGCGCGCAGGTCGAAAAGCAGTATCCGGAAATCTTGAACACGCGCCTGCAGATGGTCGAGGGGGGCGAGCGTCGTCAGGATTCCGTGGCCAGCGCTCTGGCCCGCACCGCGGCCGATCCCGAGGACATCGTGCTGGTGCATGATGCTGTTCGACCATTTGTTTCGCCCGAAATCATTGGCAATGTGATTGAGGCTGCGCATCGCCACGGAGCCGCCATCGCGGGCTTGCCAGCTGTGGATACCATAAAGCAAGTGGAACGAACCGCCGAAGGCGCGTTGATCAAAGCCACCATTCCCCGCGCCAGCATCGTAATGGCGCAAACTCCGCAAGGTTTTCGCTACTCCATCCTGAAAAAGGCATTTGATGACGCGCTTGCCGACGGCTTCGTCGGCACCGACGAGGCTTCTCTGATCGAGCGCGCCGGCCTTCCTGTGGTAGTCGTAATGGGCTCGCCGCGCAACATTAAGATCACGACTCCAGCCGACATGGAGTTGGCGGAGTTCTATCTGCAGCACGAAGATGGGACGAATTCTTGAGTCCGGAAATGGCGAAACCCGAAATGCGAATCGGCTACGGTTGGGACTCGCACGAATTCAAGCCTGGAATTCCGCTCAAGATCGGCGGCGTGACATTGCCTCACGATAAAGGCCTCGGAGGCCATTCCGACGGCGATGTCCTGCTGCACGCGATTACCGACGCGCTGCTGGGTGCTATCGCCGGCCCCGATATTGGATCGCTGTTTCCACCGTCCGATCCGCAGTGGAAGAATGCCGACTCCGCCCTGTTTCTGCGCGAAGCGCTGCAGCGCATCAAGGCCGCGGGCTACGCACTGGTGAATCTGGATTCCACGCTGATCCTCTCCGTTCCGAAAATCGGCCCCCACGCCGACACGATTCGCAAACGCGTCGCCGAGTTGTGCGGAATTGCCTCGGATTGCGTCGGGATCAAAGCAAAAACGCCCGAGGGCATGGGCACGGACAATGCCGCAATTGCGCATGCCGTGATTTTGCTGAAGCGCCGCTCTAACGAATAGCGGAGTGACGGCCGTCCTCACCCGTCCTTCGCAACCGTAGGCGGCATCGTGGCCGGGCGGGGACGCCCGGCGCTCCATTAGCTACTTCGCCCGCGCCGCCCTTGCCGCCTCTACGAACGCACGGAAGATTGCCTGCGCGGGCTCCGCCGCCTCGGGCCCATCGTTCACGCTCCGCTCCGGATGCCACTGCACCGCCAGCACAAAATGTTCGGGAGCGCTTCCTTCCAGGGCTTCGATGATTCCGTCTTCGGTGGAACGAGCCGCAACTCGCAAGCCATCTCCCACTGCGTCCGCGGATTGGTGATGAGAAGAATTTACAGCCACGGTCTGACCGGCGCCCACTATCGCCGCCAGTTTCGATTCCGGCTCGATTTTCACTGTGTGCGCCTTGGCTACCTTTCGTCCGGGACTATGGTTAATCGCCGACTCGATGTGCTGGACGAGCGATCCCGCGCGGTACACGTTCAGCGATTGTAGCCCGTAGCAAATTCCGAGAATGGGTTTGCGCTTCTCGTAGGCATCTTGCAACAGCAACTCGTCGACCGCGTCTCGTTTGGCGTCGGCAGCGGCCGTTCTTTTGTGGCGCTTAGCGGCGTATTTTTCCGGATCGACATCCGCCGGGCTGCCTGGGAGCAGAACGGCGTCGCAGCGCTCGATCTGCTTCATTATCTGGACCAGCGTCTGGCCCAGTTCGATCGGTACCGGCTCGCCTCCCGCGGCGCGCACGGCTTCTTCGTATTGCGGCAGCGCTCTTTTGGCATAATCGCGATCTTTATCGCGATCACCATTGTCACCACCGGAATGCGGCACGGGAATGGCGATACGCGGCGCTTCTGTATTCTGGTCACTCATGTTTGACTTACCCGCTCGATCCCCGCGAGCGCCTTCCTCCGCCGGTAGTTCCGAATTTCCATCCCCAGCGACAGGCCGAACACGATCGCACCCGCGGTGATGGCAAACGGAAAGGCGATGTGCCGGTAGGCGAACCTCATGTTGGGGGCGACGTGCTTGACCTGCGAGTACACTACGGTTCCCATAATACTCAGCAACAGCGCGACCGCGAACGACAGCAGGGTAAACAGAAACGTCATCGCGAAGACGCGCGCCGGAATCAGCATCCAGCGGGGGCCGTCGGAACTCGTTTTCGCCATGTTCTTAGGCTACACCAGGAGGCGCGCTGGTCGCCGTGCCCCATACGCTACAATACCGACATGTCGCAAGCCGCGTCCGCGATCGTCCGCACTCCGGCGGAGATCGTGCAGAGCAACCCGGTTTCACAGGCCTCAAACGGCATCTGCTATGCCCGCTCGGGCGAGATTACGATTGCCGACAACGACCTCGACCGCATGATTGCCGCCGTGCCCGCGCCGGTGGCCACCGCGCTCACTCGCAAGGCGTATTACTTCGTGCCGCTCACTGTGAGTCAGGGCAACGAGACGGTAATCGCCGACCGCTATGATGTCGCGCTCAGCGACAACGCCGTCTGCCATCGTAACCTCGATCTCGGCGACGCGCAGTGCGTCTTCATCTCGACTCGCTTGATGGACGACAAATTTTCGGTGGCGTTCGAGTTCTACATCAACGTCGGGCACGCGCTGGTCGAACGCGCGGGCGTGTCGCAGAATTTCGCCGACCTGGCCTGGCAGCAAGTGGAGTCCGGCGTGCGCGGCGAAACTTCGCTGGACGCATGGGAGGCGCGCAAATTCGCCACCGCCCACGGTCCCGACGCGGAGAAATATAAGAACGAGTATCTCGCAGCCAGCTTCGCCGATGCGATTTCCATCTATCTGCTCTCGCTCTATCTCGACGTCGATTACCACGACCTGCGCGAGCGTGACTATCCGCTGCTGGCGCCGGCTCCGATGGCCGAACGGCTGCGCAAGATTGCGGAGATTTTTCCCCCGAATCCGGGATTCGAGTTCAATATTTACTATCGTCGGCGCGGATAGAGCAAGAGTCTTGGATCACGAATCCTCGGCTAGTATCGCGAGGCAGTCATCTTCATCTCACTTTTCGTGGAACTCCGCCCACGCTCCTATTTTTTCGTAATACAGCCGCAAATTGCATTGCTTCGGCGCTAAATGGGCAAGTGCGACCTCTAAGTGTGCAACCGGGGCTTCGCTTTCCGCAATCTCCATTGGAGCCCGCACCAGATCCTGTTTCCCGTCGTATTTACCCGTAGCCGCGGTATTTCTGTTGATTACCAAAGTCCAGTTCCGCTTTTCTGGAATCACGTACACACTATAGGCTCCTTCTGGAATCAACGAGCCCGCAATGGTAAGCTCAGGCTCCGTAAACAGAAACATGGGCGAACCCCCTGGCTCCCAAAGCTTCCGGTCGTGAAAATCCTCCCCGCGTTTCGGCGTTGCGCTGCTGTATTCAACTTTCATCTGTTTGCCATCGTTAAACGTGCAGACTACTTCGGCAAGTTTCCCGAGGGACGCCGCCTGCTGGCTGACACCTCCGAGCGTCATTTGGCTGATTGCCAAAACGCAGATCGCGAGCGTGCGCATCTTTGAACCCTCCCCCGCCCAGATTAGACCGGGCTCCGTTCCAAAGTTTATAACTATATAGCCTCTGCGTGGCAAATGAAGGGGGCGTTGCGAGCTTTCTGGTCTATCTGTGGTTCACCGACGAGCAGGGAAAAGAAGATCGAAAAAGAAATGCCCGAAGCCAAGAAAAACAGGGCAGCTGTTCCGTCTACAGTCCACCGTTGCGAACATAGTTGCGCACCTTAGTGCCCTTGGCGGCCAAAGAGGTTCCAGCTTATTCTGAATGCAGTTTCGAAAGGCTCAGGTTTCGTCGGCCCGTGATTTCGCTTCGTCTCTACATATTTGCGCTGAGCACGATCGGCTTGGCCCTGGTGGGCTATTCTCTGCTGCGCCGCAAACCGAAGACGCC
>JBAVAA010000698.1:0-3321 GCA_049585515.1 Terriglobales bacterium
AGCCTTCGCCGGCTTCTGCCCGAAAGAAGACGTTGCGCTTCTGCGCAAACTCTATTCGCCGTATCAGGGGCATCCGCACTGGCTCAAGTTGCCCGGCGTCGAAGTCTCCACCGGATCGCTCGGCCAAGGGCTAAGCATCGCCGTCGGTATCGCGCTCGCCGGTAAGTTGGATAAGAAAAATTACCGCGTCTTCTGCGTCATGGGCGACGGAGAACAGCAGGAAGGCCAGATCTGGGAAGCGGCGATGGAAGCGGGCCACTACAAGCTCGACAACCTGATCGGCATCGTGGACCGCAATCGTTTACAGATCGACGGCTGGGTGAAGGACGTGATGAACGTCGAGCCCCTCGAAGAGAAGTATCGCAGCTTTGGATGGGAAGTCGTCACCATCGACGGCCACGATATGAAGCAGGTGGTTGAAGCGCTGGAGAATGCCAAAGCGAAAACCGGATCGGGGAAGCCTACCGTCATCATCGCCAACACCGTCAAAGGTAAGGGCGTCAGCTTTATGGAGGACATTGCCGGATGGCACGGCAAAGTTCCCAACGTAGAAGAGTTGAACAAAGCATTGAAGGAACTGGGCGTCGAAGGCCAGATTCCGGTCGAGCAACTGTTCGCCCATGCCAAACAATATCAAGCGGAGGTCGAGCGCAAACTCGAAGCCAGGATGCCCAAGTTTCATCGTAACTACTGGTGGAACGCCGGCGAAACCATGAAAGTCCAGATGAAGCCCACCCGTCTAGGCTTCGGCCAATCACTGGCCGTCAATGGCGACGATCCTCGGGTTGTCTGCTTCGGCTTAGACATTTCCGGGTCCATCACGATCAGCGAGTTCTACGCGGGCAAGCCCGAGCGCAAGGCGCGCTGGATCAGCATGGGTATCGCCGAGCAGTCCGCCACCTCGGCCGCCGCCGGACTCGCCAAAGAAGGAAAGCTGCCCGTGTTCGGTACCTACGCGACGTTTGCCGCCGCGCGCAATCTCGACCAGATACGCACCTCGATCTGCTACGGCAACTTCAACGTGTTGATTGCCGGTGCTCACGGTGGAGTCAGCGTGGGACCCGACGGCGCTACGCACCAGGCGCTTGAAGATCTGTTCGCCATGTGCGGACTCCCCAACATGAACGTGGTGGTCCCCTGCGACATCGTCGAAACGCGCAAGGCCACCGACTATCTGTTGCTCAAGCATATTGGCCCAAAGTACATCCGTTTCGCGCGCGAAGCCACGCCCATCGTCACCGACGAAAAAACACCTTTCGTCTTCGGCAAAGCCAACGTGATTCGCCTGCGTCGCGAGGCGGCGAATTTCATCGATGCGTTCGAAACGAAGCTCGAATCCGAATACAAGGACGAGACCGAAGATTTGACCATCGCCGCTTGCGGTCCCATGGTGCCCGAAGCCATGCGCGCCGCCTGGATCCTTAAGCAGGATTTCGGCTACGAAACCCGCGTCCTCAACCTGCATACTCTCAAGCCGCTCGACACGGAGGCGATCGTTCGAGCCGCCCGCGACACCAGTGTCGTTCTGACCGCCGAAGAGCACCAGATCGGCGCGCTGGCGTGGCCCGTAGCGAATGCTATTACCCGGTCGCCGGCGCTCTACGGCATCCCCGTAATCACCGGCGCCATCGGAGTAAAAGACCGCTTCGGAGACTCCGGCGCTCCCTGGGAGTTAATCAAGGAGTTCGAAGTCTCTGCCGAACACATCGCCGCCAAAGCCGTGGAGCTGATGGGAGTGAAGAGGTCTCGCTCGCGACAACTGGTGGCCGAGGCGCACCTGGTGGGGACAAAATAGGACGCGCTCCTCGGCGCGGTCATCGCCGGCTCTTCTCCAAGGTATCGACAATGTAGATACATTGAGTTATACTGTGTTTTCAGTCGAAAGGAGCCTTCGTCGATGAAGACACAGCTGGTCAAGTGGGGTAACAGCCTTGCAGTACGCATTCCCAAGCCGGTGGTTGACGGAGCCAAACTGAAGGAAGGCGATGCGCTGGAGATCGAGGCCGCCGCCGAAGGTCACGTCGAACTGCGGCGGCCAACCAGGATTCCCACGCTGGCGCAACTGGTTTCCCAGATCACCGCAGAGAACCGATACGCCGAGATCCCGGCCGGCCGGGAAGTGGGAAGGGAAGTTGTGGAGTGGTGATATGGTGACCCCCTACGTCCCAGAAGCCGGCGACGTCGTGATGATGGACTTCGATCCGCAAGTCGGCCGCGAACAGGCCAAACGACGTCCCGCCTTGGTGCTTACCGATCAGCGCTACAACCGGGCAAGCGGCTTGGCCGTGGTTTGCCCGTTAACAAGCAAGCGCAAACCCTACCCCTTTGCTCTACCCATTGCTGTTGACCAGGTCGAGGGAGCGGTTCTCGTCGATCAGTTGAAGAGCATGGATTGGGCCGGTCGCAAGGCGAAATTTGATTCCAAGGCTGAACCGGCCTTAGTCGGCAAAGTGCGACAGTACGTCGCTGTGTTGCTTGGGCTGCGCTGATGAGCAAGATCTTCGCCGTCGCAATGAAACGGCCAGGATCGAGTTTGCCTCTCTCGCGCCGAAGATGGTACAAACCTCTGAGGCCTCGCTCGTGAAAAATTCCTTGAGAAAGCTTGTCATTATCTCTCTCCTCGCTGTTTCCACGTTGCCCATCGTCTTCGTGGTCGCACGCGCTGCCGATCGCTCGCGGCGCATCAATCTCCCGACCAGCAAGACGCTCACACTCCCGGTGCCCGGATACCTCGCCCGCACCAACAGCTTCCCCGCGACTATCGCCCTCAGTCCCAATGGCCGCTATGCGGCGTTGCTCAATCAGGGTTATGGCACGCAGGAAACCGGGGGTCGACAGTCGATCGCTATTCTCGATCTCAGCAATAATCGGCTGCAGGATTTTCCCGACGACCGGCTAAGCACCGAGCGCTCCACACACCAGAGCTATTTCATCGGCCTCGCGTTCTCGAGTGATGGCAAGCATCTCTATGCCTCGATGGGATCCATTACCGACCCAACCGGCGAGAAGCCGCCGAATACCGGTAATGGCATCGCGGTGTACAAATTCGCGGACGGGCGGGTTACTCCGGAGCGCTTTATCAAGATTGCGCCTCAACCCATCGTCGAAGGGAAAGAAGTTGCATTTGACTTGCGCAAGACTCCTGCGGGAACTGCGATCCCTTATCCTGCGGGATTCGCCGTTCTTCCTGACGCAGGGGGCGATCGGCTGCTGATTGCCAATAATCTTTCCGATAACGCTATCGTGCTCGACGCGGTGTCGGGAAAAATTCTACAGTCATTCGACCTTAGCCGCAGCCGCTACATTCCCAGCGCTTATCCC
>JBAVAA010000699.1:0-2972 GCA_049585515.1 Terriglobales bacterium
TCCTTCGTTTCAGGTTTGGCAAGGTTTACGACGAAGGAGTCCGCGAGTCATTCCCTCCTATACAATTAGCCCGCTGTCAAAATCCCGAGGGGGAAACAATGTCAAATCTCGATAATGCGCTGCGTGAGCTTCGTCAGAGGCGCAGTGGAATGCAAGTGGAACTTGAAAAGTTAGATCATATTATTTCTGGAATCGAGTCCTTAAATGGTGCGGGCTCCCGAAGCGAGCGGAACTCTCGGCCGCCGGGCGCCGGAAGATCAGCCAGGGCGTGAAAGCCTATTGGCGAGAATGGCGCAAAGAGCACGGCAAATGATCTGCCGGGATGCTCACGTTGCACCCCGGGGACTCTCCCGGCACTCCATCGAGCCCAGTACTGACCCTATTTGAATCCGACTTGGCTCGCTTCCCCTAGTGTTTACGGAGCCACAGAGCAACAGATCTAGGGCAAAAGCGAACGCACGTGCCGATGCGAAATGACGGAATCCGGCCCGCCTTGGCTTGCTTGAAAATTGTGATTCGCGAAACTGTCAACATCTCTGCGAGTTCAGTTGCTGTCAAAGCGCGCCCAAATTTCTCGATTCTGTCTGCCAACGACAATGGTTCGGTCGTGTTGTTATTAGAATTACACTGCATACACCTCCTGAGTGGATTTACGTCCGCAGACTGCCGTTACTGCTTCAACTGCTTTGCATATTGACATCTTCCTCCTTACAAAACACCCTTTGGAGCCTTCTACCCGATAAGATGGCTCCGTAGCCTCACCTGACATCTATCTCGCTGTTCTAGACGCTCAACTGGCCTTCTACACAAGGTTTGAGACCAAATTTTCGGCCCTTTGACTCCTAGCGGCCGCCAGTGTGGCCGCCAAAGCCGCCTTCCGCTCCGGGCTGAGAGTCTTCCTGACCCGAACCCCGGCGATTTTGACCGCCAGCTTGACCTGTTCTTTGTGGAGCGGGTCGAACGATAGACAGCCTTCGCTGTCGCCCTCCTGCGTCAGAACCATGCCGATGAGTGCGGCGGCGCGCTTGAAATTGCCCCAGACCTTCGGACACCATCGCCCACACGAATCGCTCTTCGTCTTCGGCGGCATGAACATCACGCCCATTTCCGATTCGGTGTACGGATACAACTGGCCTTGCTTGCCAACGATAATTGCGTCACCGCATTCGTCATGGGTAACTTTCAACCGATTCGTTTTTGCAAATTGTGAAAATTCCATAATCCTCCGTCGTGCTAGCCTGCTGTGGGTTTCATTCGTAAGTCACAATTCCGTGAACTCTGCTGAACGTTCCCAGCGAGCTAGTGCCCCCACCCCACCTGGTCGTAATAGCGGTATGAGAGTGATTAGTTAACGCTGGTGTTCCTGACCCACATCCATCCCGAATTTGTCTGCTTAGCATGGAAGCCAGCAACCTTTCTTGCCTCCCGTACTGCCTTCTGGCCGGCCTTGGTCTTGCTGTCAACAGCAAAGCCAGTCCCGGCGAGAGCCCTTCTCAGCCGACGGTAGCCGTCGTCGACGGTGACCGAGTCTGGGAATCTGCACAGTGCGGCCACCATCAAAGCCTTACGGGTTGACGGCGCGGACAGTATTAGCCCTCCGCCTAATAAGAGCCTTCTTCTTCTGACCTAGGCGATTGAACAAAGTGGCGTTGCCGAATTTGAGCCGCTTGTTGGCCGCAGCCTTACGGATCTGCCGTCTGCCTCCATCGCTCTGAAGAAACTTCTTTCCACCTGCACAGAACTTTCCCACCTGCTGGATAAGCACCTTCTCAAGCACCTTGCCCGCGGTTCCCATTGCAGCAAACTGAAACGCTCGCCAACTCAGAAATTCGTAGATGTCAGACTCGGAGATGTCGAATGCAGACTCGTCACCCATCTCTTGGCGAGCCGCCCTTTCTTCCTCCGACATAGCCGAGACCTTCATGGCACGTTCATGCCGCTCCTTCGCAGAGGCTGACCGATACTTCGCAAGGTCATCGACCAACCAATCCACCAACCAAGTAGGAATGTCGATTACCGGCACGTCATCGACGATCGTGTAAATCTCGCCGTCCTTCCGAACGGAACCGGCCGCAACAACCAGACCACCGCCACCTACACCTTTTAGGTCATACATCGTAGGGTGCATGGCCCTTCCCTTATCACTGATGACCGTTTTCGTCACGTCTTTCCGATTGGCTTCTTTCCGTAGTCTCGACACGGAATAGGTCGTCTGCCGCTAGTAAAAGTGCTTTTTCCATGGCTTCTTATTTGGGCTGCTGCAGACCGTGTAGGTGACTGCCATCTTCTGACCGGTCTCCTCCTCTATCCGCTCGACCACCCCATCTACATCGATATCCAGGAAGCAATGATTACCAACACCCCGGCGTCCGACGATGCCGACGTTGTGGTAAGGAAAGTCCTTTGCGTGCTGGAGGACCTCGGACAGAGTCGTCGTCGGTTGTCGATTCCAGTTGTAGAGAATCCCTCGTTTCTCCAGCGGATGGACCGGCGTAATTCTGAATCCCCGATTAAGTGCGGCCGTGGCAATAGCGACGTAGTCTGCTCGGCCACTGTGGATGCCGTCGAAACAGACCACACTGTCAGGGAGAACAGGTGATGCGGCACTGCTGCAGTTGGAATGTGTCGGTACTGTGGTTGTTAAGGATGTACTTGTCATGAGCCCTCCAGTCCTGACCTGGCGATCGGCTGTGGGCCTTCGCTGGTTCAGTTACATAACTTGTCCTTCTGCCGATAAATGGCGGCAGTCCTGAGTAGTGTTAGTCGTAACTTTGCTAGTTGAGCGTTCTTACCACAGAACGCTTAGTTGACGCCCGCCGCTGCCTTCGGTGCCTCTTGCAAACGACCGGCTCGCACATCTTCCCAGGTATCGGGACCGTTGGGGTAGCCCGCCTCAGTCCACCAATCTTTGTGCCAGTTGCCGGGGTCGGGGACGTAGGAATCGGAAAAAGCGAAATAGCGCTTGGTCTTGG
>JBAVAA010000700.1:0-1732 GCA_049585515.1 Terriglobales bacterium
CCAAGACCAAGCGCTATTTCGCTTTTTCCGATTCCTACGTCCCCGACCCCGGCAACTGGCACAAAGATTGGTGGACTGAGGCGGGCTACCCCAACGGTCCCGATACCTGGGAAGATGTGCGAGCCGGCGCCAAAAAAATCAGGGACAAGACGGGCCATCCCTGCGGCTTGGGTCTCTCTCAGGAACTTGACACCAGCATGGCCATGCGCGCTCTGCTTTGGTCGTTTGGCGGTGCGGAGCAGGATGAAGAGGGCAATGTCACCATCAACTCGAAGCACACCATCGAAGCCCTGAACTTCATGAAGGCCATTTATCAGGAATCCGAAACTCCCGAGGTCTTCACCTGGACTCCGCCGTCAAACAATCAGGCCATGCTTGCCGGCCGCGTCTCTTATGTTGCCAATGCCATCTCCATCACTCGCCAGGCCGAAAGGGAACACTTGCCGATCGATTCGAAGATCATGATCTGCCCGGCGCCCAAAGGCCCGGTGCGTCGCATCGCCGCCGAGCACGTCATGAACACCTACGTGGTCTGGGATTTCGCCGAAAACAAGGATGGTGCCCAGCAGTTCCTGATCGATTTCATTGACGCCTTCCATGACTCGTTTGCGGCCGGCGAGTTTTACAATTTCCCCTGCTTCCCCAGCACCGTTCCTAACCTCAAGCAGGAAATATCCAACGATCCCCGGGCCAACCCCCCGGACAAATATAAAGTCCTCGGCAACGTCCTCGACTGGGCGACCAACGTTGGTTATCCCGGTTACGCCACCGCTGGCATCGACGAGGCCTTCAAAGCGTGGGTGATTCCGACCATGTTCGCCAAAGTGGCGCGCGGCGATGAAACCGCCGAGAATGCCGCTAAGGCTGCCGAAGACGAATACAAGCGTATCTTTGCCAGATGGAAATAACTGTACGGGGCGCCGATGGCTGTCGTTGAGACGCGAAATCTGACAAAGGTATTCAAAGAAGGACAACTCGGAGCCGTGAACGACGTGAGCCTGGAAACTCGCGAAGGCGAGTTTCTGGTCTTCCTCGGACCCTCCGGCTCCGGAAAGACAACTCTCTTGCGGATGATCGCCGGACTGGAAACTCCCACGTCCGGTGACATTCTCATCGGCGGACGAGTGGTGAATAACCTCAGTCCGCGCGATCGGCGCATCGCTATGGTTTTCCAGAGCTATGCGCTTTATCCTCACCTGTCGGTCTACAAAAACATTGTTTTCCCACTGAAGGCTCAGAACGTAAAGAAAGAACTACACAAGGAAAAGGTGGAATGGGCGGCGTCGCTTCTGGGCATTGGCGCGCTCTTAGAGCGCAAGCCGCGCGAACTCTCCGGAGGCGAGCGCCAGCGGGTCGCTCTGGCGCGAGCTATCGTGCGCGAACCCGCCGTGTTTCTTCTCGACGAACCTCTCTCCAATCTCGATGCCAAGCTCCGCGCTTCCGCCCGCGAAGAGCTCGAGCAATTTCACCGCCGCGTGGCCACCACGACTATCTATGTCACGCATGATCAGGTTGAAGCCATGGCCATGGGCGACCGAATCATGGTCCTGAACAAAGGCGTCGTGCACCAACTCGGTACTCCGACTGACGTCTATGACAATCCCGCCGACACCTTTGTAGCCACATTCCTCGGCTCTCCGCCCATGAACCTGGTCGAACTGGGTGACGTAATCGTAGGCTTCCGTCCAGAGCATTTTCACCCTGCCTCCACGAGTAGCGGCGACTGCGTGCC
>JBAVAA010000701.1:0-4337 GCA_049585515.1 Terriglobales bacterium
CCCAAGGCGCCACCGAACCAGATCAGAATTGACAGGCTAGTGACCGGCAGAACCGCTAACTTCCAGCGGATCAGTAAACGGCTGACCACTGACGCATACAGAAAGAAGGCGAGCGCTCCCAACGCCATCGAGCGGGCTTCAAGGCTCACATATTCCTTTCCCTCGCTCCCGACTGTCAGGAGAATCGTCGCCAGCGCCACCGACGGAGCGGCTCCCACTAATCCAGCGAAACTCTTTGGTTTCAGCAAGTCGCCCAACAGCGCAAATGCTGAGACTGCCAAGCCCCCCACCAACGCTCTCAATATGATTTCCTTCACAGGAACCCATGTTTCTCGCCGCACGCCGCTTCCCCACATTCAGCGCGAGCTGTTTTTAGTTGCGGAACGATTAAGAGAGGATGTCCAGGGCCCGAAAACGAGCAGCAATTCGATCAAAAGTTGAGCGATTTAGCACTCCCCGCGCACGTCCGACGGGACACCGACGCGCAACGATATTCTATGTTCTTCAGGCTACGGTATTCACCTGATTGCCGCTCCCGAGCACTGTTGGCATCCTGTCTCATCCCACGACGGTCATCCGTGCGCGTGGCTTTCAAATTATTTCGCCTGGGGAGCTCTGTGAAACAAGGTCGTCCAGCGGTGTCTTACGACAATCACTGGCGGGAACTCTACATCGCCGCTCTGTTCGAGAACGATAAGTCCAGAATGGCCCCCAAAATTGTCGAAGCGCAGCGGGCAATTGTCGCCCAAAGACGGGAGTCGCTGATGTCCGGGACCAATGCGAAGGAAAGGCAAGCATTGGACACCGCCCTGCTTTCGCTCCAGGCACTCGCCAATTGTCTGGCGACTTCACCGAGTCATGTCGCCGACGTTCGAGCGGCAGTTCAATCCGTGAATGTTGAAGCTGCATAATTGACCGATCCCGGAATCAATACAGTAAAAACCTGATTGATCTACAGGTATTCCCCTGCGATCCTCAGTCAGTAAGGATTAGCTTGATGCCGAGCCTCCCCCGATGCGAAAATGCCAAGAGTTGGCGAGAACTCTACGTCGCAGCGTTGTTCGAGGCTGACAGCGCCGAGATCACCCGTCGCATTGCCGACGCGGAACGAGCCCTCGTGATTCGTGCCCGAGAACTGTTTCACGAGAGCGGGGACAATATCGAAGAAGCAGAAGCGCTGGACAATGCCATGTATTCCCTGAATGCCCTGAGGAACGTGTATCGGTGCGGGCAGGATTCAGTGCAGCGGTCCCATGGGCAGGCCGCCTGACGGTACCGGTTCATCGCCAACCCACAATCTCAGCCATCCCAGAAAGCGTAGCGTCGAGTCAACGGTTTGCTGGCTCTGAACCAAGCTTGCACCTCCTTGCGAACGAAGTACCCCTGAAACAGTAGGGCCGACATCGGGTTACCGTAGCGAACAAACCACACTCACAGAACACATCATCTCTACTCGGCCGGGGAATGGAATTCATCCGGCGCGTGAAAGGAAAGAAGGAAAGGAGGAGGTAGAAATGTGGCCAAGAGGAGCGTTGTTCTTCTTTTCGTTTTTGCTTGTGCCCTTGCTGGCGCGCAAGTACTGGAACCAATATCGGGTGGATCAGAGCCCGATCTCAAGACTCCGCATGTCGGGAGTCCTCTGACGTGTTCTCAACCAAGTGCGATCGTCGTTCCCAGACCTCTCTTAGAACGGGCAAAACTCAAAGTTCGACTTCTTACTCTCTTGCGCGACAGCCTTTACGACGATGCGAAAGGAATCGTGAATATCGCGCGGGAAAAAGAGACAAGGAATCTTGCAAATAAGCTGCGAAACGAAAGTGAAGCTTATTAATTAGCGGCTGACCAAGTGTGTCGCTGACCGCCACCGTGTTCCTAAGAAACATCGCGTTCTCGTGGTTCGCAGTTAATGGTTAGGAAGTTAAGCGTCAAGAAATGAAGATGGAGCCCATGAAAACCGGCGTCATCCGATTTCCCCTGGTCGTTCCCTGTGCGATACTTCCGATGCTTGATTCTCAGCCTAGGAGTCCAGCCTAGATGCCCCTTCCATCCCAGCCCATCGTGTGGCCTGGACGGCCCTATCCCTTGGGCTCCACCTGGGACGGCGAGGGCGTCAACTTTGCTCTCTACTCCGAGCACGCCGAAAAAGTGGACCTTTGCCTGTTCGACAGTGCGGGGAAACGCGAAACCCTTCGCGTCCCGCTTCCCGAGCAGACCGACATGGTCTGGCACGGTTACCTCCCCGAAGTGCGTCCCGGCCAATTGTACGGATACCGGGTATATGGCCCCTACGCTCCCGAGCAAGGCCATCGCTTTAATCACCACAAACTTCTCCTCGACCCCTATGGAAAGCAAGTTCAGGGAACCATCCGTTGGAGCGATGCGCACTTCGGCCATCGAGTCGGCCACAGACTGGAGGACCTGTCTTTTGATCGCCGGGACGATGCTGCCGGAATGCCTAAGAATCAGGTGATCGATTCCGCCTTCACTTGGGGAACGGATGCCCCACCGCGCATTCCCTGGCATGAAACCCTGATTTACGAACTCCACGTAAAGGGCTTCACCATGTGTCACCCCGATGTTCCGCCACACCTGCGCGGGACTTATGCCGGTCTGGCGAGCGCCCCAATTATCGAACACTTCACGCGCTTGGGAGTGACCTCGATCGAACTCATGCCGGTGCACAGTTTCGTGGACGATCGTCAGCTCGTGGAACGCGGCCTGCGCAACTACTGGGGATACAACACCATCGGTTTCCTAGCGCTCGAACCTCGCTACCTATCATCCGATTCGATAATGGAATTCAAAACCATGGTCAAGACCCTGCATTCGGCGGGGTTGGAAGTAATTCTAGACGTCGTCTATAACCATACCGCGGAAGGCAATCACCTCGGCCCAACACTCTCCCTAAAAGGGATCGACAACAGCGCCTACTACCGCCTGGTGCCCGAGAATCTCCGCTATTACAAGGACTATACCGGCACGGGAAACACGTTGAACATGCAGCATCCCCGTGTGCTGCAGTTAATCATGGATAGTCTGCGCTACTGGGTTCTCGAAATGCACGTCGACGGCTTCCGCTTCGATCTCGCCGCTACTCTGGCCCGCGAACTGCACGAGGTGAATCGCCTGGGCGCCTTTCTCGACATCATCCATCAGGACCCCGTGCTGTCGCAGGTAAAGCTGATTGCCGAACCATGGGATCTCGGCGAAGGCGGCTATCAAGTCGGAAACTTCCCCGTGGGTTGGGCCGAATGGAACGACCGCTATCGGGACACGGTGCGCGCTTACTGGAAAGGAGACGGCGGGCTGGTAGGAGATCTGGCCTATCGCATCACCGGCTCCAGTGATTTGTATGCTCACAGTGGACGTCGCCCTTACGCCAGCGTCAATTTCATAACCGCCCACGACGGCTTCACGCTGCAGGATCTGGTGAGTTACAACGAGAAGCATAACGAAGCCAATGGCGAAGACAATCGCGACGGAAGTAATAACAACCTCAGTTGGAATTGCGGGGTGGAGGGCCCGACTGACGACCCCGACATTCAAGCCTTGCGCGCCAAACAAAAGCGGAATCTGCTGGCGGCATTGTTGCTGTCCCAAGGCGTGCCCATGATGTACCAGGGAGATGCCTTTGGCCACACGCAGAGGGGAAACAATAATGCCTACTGCCAGGATAACGAGATCAGTTGGCTGAAGTGGGACTTGCAGCCTCAGGATCGTGACCTGCTGGCATTTGTTCAGCGTATGGTCAGCTTGCGTAAGAGGCATGCTGTATTCCACCGAAGACACTTTTTCCAGGGTCGCCCGATCAAAGGCGCAAACATAAAGGACGTGCTGTGGCTCAACCCCGACGGTAATGAAATGAGCGAAGATGAGTGGCGTGATCCCGCCGTTCGCTGCCTTGGAATGTTTCTCTCCGGCCAGGGATTGGACGAGACTGACGAACGCGGCCGGAAAATCAGCGACGAGAACTTCCTTGTCCTCCTGAACGCTCACCACGAGGATGTGGAATTCAAGCTACCGGCATTCCGTCAGGGTGCACGCTGGAGCGCGTGGATGGATACATCTCGGGAAAGTGGTCTGCGTCCGGTCGATACCCGCGACGCTGGGACCGCTTATCCTCTGCAAGCGCGCTCCCTGGTGGTTCTGATGGAGCGTCGTGGCAGTAGCGCTGGGAACGGTGGTGGAAACGGAAAAAGAGAAGAGCCAAATGAAGCGCCGTCATAACATGCCCTTCGGCGCCGAGTGCCGCGACGACGGAAGGGTGCGTTTTCGTCTATGGGCTCCTGGGGCGTCGAAAGTTGATTTGTGCCTTGACGGTCGGAACCGGTCGGTTC
>JBAVAA010000702.1:0-8566 GCA_049585515.1 Terriglobales bacterium
GTGCGGCGCCGGCAGATTCTCAGTGAGCGCATTGCTGTGAATAAGCGCGGCATCCGGATGCAGAAAAGGCACGAATGCCGCGGCCGTTGCCGAATAGAACACGCGCAAAGCTACGGAGACGGCCAGGGCGATCCGCCAGTCCGGCCAGGAGGCAAGTTTCCGCAGCATTCGTAGATTGTAGCGCCCCGGATTGTAGCCCCCGCTTTGGGACGGGACGCTTGATCCCTGATCGCGTGTTGTTGATTAACAGTCTGATCATCCAAGTCTGATCGGCCTGGTCAACGCTCTCATTCCGAGTTGAAGGGCTCGGTTCCCGGCGCGCTGGTATAGTAAGTACTCTCGCGAGCAGTTTCGAAGCTTGTCCCCCATGCGTGAACGAACCGAATCCACCGCTATCTCGATCACCAATGTTCTCTCTACCAAACTCGATCCCAGCTCTCTCCGCTTCGAATCCAACATGCGCGCTCTGGCCGATCTCGTCGCCCAGGTGCGCAATGAAGAAGAGAAAATCCGCGAAGGCGGCGGCGCGAAAGCCATCGAGAGCCAGCACGCGAAGTCGCGCCTAACCGCGCGCGAGCGCATTAACCTTCTCGCCGACCCCGGGTCTTTCTTTGAACTCGGCCTTTATGCCGGCCACAAGATGTACGAAGAGTGGGGAGGCGCTCCCGCCGCCGGCGTCATCACCGGACTTGCCCGCATCCAGACCCGCATGGTCATGCTCATCGTGAACGATGCCACGGTCAAAGCCGGCGCTTTCTTTCCGATGACTGCCAAGAAAGTTATCCGCGCCCAAAATATCGCGATCGAGAATCGCATCCCAACCATCTATCTCGTCGATTCCGCCGGAGTTTTCCTGCCGCTGCAAGAAGACGTCTTCCCCGACACCGACGATTTCGGCCGCGTCTTCCGCAACAACGCGGT
The DNA here is from genome assembly GCA_049585515.1 of Terriglobales bacterium. Lineage (GTDB taxonomy): Bacteria > Acidobacteriota > Terriglobia > Terriglobales > Acidobacteriaceae > Acidiflorens. The sequence continues at coordinate 922 of JBAVAA010000702.1, forward strand.
GATGTCGGCCATGGGCATTCCGCAGATTGCCGCCATTATGGGCATGTGCGTCGCCGGCGGCGGATATCTTCCGGTGATGTGCGATAACGTCCTTATGACCGACGGCAGTGGCCTGTTTCTTGCGGGCCCGGCGCTGGTGCAAGCCGCCATTGGGCAAAAAGTTTCCGCCGAAGAACTGGGCGGAGCCGCGATGCACTCGGCCATCAGCGGCACCATCGACTTCCGCGAACCCGATGACGAAGCCTGCATCGCGCGCATCCGGTCACTCATCGACAAATGGGGCTACCGCCGTCAGTCTCTCTGGGACCGCAAACAGCCCGTCGATCCAGCGTTGCCGGCCGAGGAAATCTACGGCGCCTACGATGCCTCACCCGCGCGTCCCTATGACATGAAGGAGATCCTCGCCCGCATTGCGGATGAAAGCCGCTTCGATGAATACAAGCCTGAGTATGGCAAAACGCTGATCTGCGGCTACGCCCGCATAGGAGGCTTCGCCGTAGGCATAGTCGCCAATCAGAAACTCCACGCGCAGGCGACCGATCACGAAGGCCACAAGCGCGTCGAATTCGGCGGCGTCATTTACACCGAGTCTGCCGAGAAGGCTGCCCGTTTCATTATGGATTGCAACCAGAATCTGATCCCGCTGGTCTTTTTCCACGATGTCAACGGCTTTATGGTTGGCCGCGATGCTGAATGGAGTGGCATCATTAAGGCGGGAGCAAAAATGGTGAATGCGGTGTCGAACTCCGTCGTGCCGAAAATTGTCGTGATTGTAGGCGGCTCCTTCGGCGCCGGTCACTACGCCATGTGCGGCAAAGCCTACGATCCCCGTTTCGTTTTCGCCTGGCCCACCGCAAAATACGCGGTCATGGGCGGAGATGCCGCCGCCGGCACGCTGGTAGAAATCAAAGTCAAGCAACTGGAACGCAGTGGCAAAAAGTTGAGCGATGAAGAAAGAAAAGAATTGTTCGATTCAACGAAGAAGACGTACGAGGAACAAACTGATCCCCGCTACGGCGCCGCCCGTCTCTGGATCGACAAGATCATCGATCCCATGGAAACGCGGCAAGCCATTACACAGGCGCTGGAAGCGACGGCGCTAAACCCCGACGTGCCCGAATTCAAAGTGGGAGTGTTACAAACGTGATTTCGTTTCCGCGGACCTCAGATGAGTAAGATCAGCACATTGATCGAGGAAATCTCTGGCGGCGTCAGCTTTTGCATTGGGCTGATCTTCTTGTTCATTGCCGGACAGATGGCGTTCTACATCCGCAATGCAGGTGAGGCGATTCTGCCAGTCGTGATTGCGATTTGGAGTGTGGCTTTGTTGTTGACGAGCCGTCGTGCAGGTCGTCGTGTTGTTCTATTTCGCATCGTGTCGATCTCAATTTTGGTGATTGGAACAGTTGTGGCAGCAATTCTTCTGCCGCCTTTGAAAAGAAGTTGAGGATGTCAGAACAAATAAAATTGATCGAGTGCCCCCGCGACGCCTGGCAAGGGCTCAAAGGTCAGATCCCTGTCGACCTGAAGGTCACTTATCTCAAAGCTTTAATCTCCGCCGGATTCAAGCACATCGACGTTGTCAGCTTCGTCTCGCCGAACGCCGTGCCGCAGATGGCGGACTCCGAAGAAGTCCTGAAAGAACTCGATCCGCCCGACGATGTGGAAATCATCGGCATCGTGGTCAATGAAAAAGGAGCGCAGCGGGCGATCGCGACCCAGGCCGTGCGCACTCTCGGTTTCCCTTACTCAATCTCGCCCACGTTTCTACAAAACAATCAGCGCCAGACGCTCGAAGATGCGATTGAAGAACTGGAGAAGATCGAAAAGAAAGCCGACGAAGCCGGACTCGAGACCGTTGTCTATATCTCGATGGCCTTCGGCAATCCCTACGGCGACCCTTGGACCGTCGATGAGGTTGTCGAAGCCGTAGCTTTGCTCGAGTTGCAGGAGATTCGCATGATCTCGTTAGCTGACACGGTCGGTCTCGCGCCGCCGGAAAAGATTCGCGAAGTGGTTTCCGCGGTGTTGGCCAAGTACGACTATCTCGAAATCGGAGTCCACCTGCATAGCCGTCCCGACCAGGCCGCGGCCAAAATCGTCGCCGCCTATGAAGCCGGCTGCCGCCGCTTCGATTCCGCCATCGGCGGCTTGGGCGGATGCCCCTTCGCGCAGGATGACTTAGTGGGAAATATTCCAACAGAAACGGTAATCGAAACCCTGCCCTCCCTAGGTGCGCAGTTGCCCGTACTCAAGCCGCTGGACGCGTTGTTGAGAGCGACGGCCGAGATCGGCGTGCGATACAAGGGTATCCCAACAGACTTGTCATCCTGAGCGAAGCGAAGGACCTGCTGTGGCTTGCGCCACCTTAGTGTCGCGGACGCGGAGCACTTTCTATCGCCCTACCGAAATCGCACAAACCTAATGTGATCACACGCACAGCCGGTTCCTCCCCAAATGGGTCACGCTGAGTGAAGCCAAGCATCTTTCGCATGCGTCATTTCTACGTCTACATTCTGTCAAGCAAATCGCGAGTAATCTACACTGGCATCACCGACAACATCTATCGCCGCATGTGGGAGCATAAGAACGACATCAATTCTGGTTTCACCCGAGATTACAAGGTTCATCGACTTGTTTACTATGAAACGTTCAAGTACGTTAACAATGCGATCGCCCGCGAAAAGATTATTAAGGGATGGCTGCGATGAAAAAAAATTGCGTTGATTGAGGCTGAGAATCCGACTTGGGAAGACCTGAGCGAGGCGTGGTTCAACGGAAAGCAGGTCCTTCGCTTCGCTCAGGATGACAAATTCTTTGGGCAGGACGAACAGTTAAAGACCAATGCCAATACACCCGTTCCCGGCTTACGCATGAATTACAAAACGCTCCGACTCGAATTCGATGACGCCGTCGCTACCATCACCCTCAACCGCCCGGACAAACGCAACGCCATCAGCTATGAACTGATCGACGATCTGCATCAGGCTTTGGAAGAAGTGAGAAATTCCTCCGCCCGCGTTCTGATCCTGACCGGGGCAGGGAAGGCTTTCTCGTCTGGCATGGATCTCGACAACCTGAAAGCCCTGATCGGGCGCACGCCCGAGCAGAATCTCGAAGACTCGCGAACCATGGTCAGTCTCTTTCGTTCGCTCTACGAATTTCCCAAGCCAACCATCGCGGCCGTAAACGGCGCGGCCATCGCCGGAGGCACGGGACTGGCGCTGCTCTGCGATTTCACGCTGGTCGTACCTGAGGCCAAGTTCGGTTACACCGAAGTCCGCATCGGATTCGTGCCTGCCATCGTCTCGACTTTTCTGCTGCGCCAGGTCGGTGAGAAAATCGCTCGCGACCTGTTGCTTACTGGCCGCATCTTCGACGCTGCGGAAGCCTTGCGAATGGGCCTAATCAACGAGATCGTTCCGCCGGAAAGCCTTCTCGACCGCGCCCGCGAACTTGCTGGGCAGTTGGCGGAACTCAGTCCGCTCTCTCTTCTTCATACCAAACGTCTGCTGACCTCGCACGCTCGAGCCGAACTGGATTCGCAGATTGAAGCCGCCATCCGGGAAAATGCCGGCATCCGACAAAGCGCCGATTTCCGTGAAGGCATCAGCTCGTTTCTCGAGAAGCGCAAACCCAGGTGGACCGGTCGATGAATCATCCGCACGCATCGATGTCCGCAAACACAAAGATGTCTGCCAACACAAATCGGACGGCGACGGTGAATGAAACTCGTATCCGCGTTCGCTATTCCGAGACCGACCAGATGGGAGTCGTTTATCACGCCAATCATTTCATCTGGTTCGAAGTGGGACGAGTGGAACTTCTTCGGCAGTTCGGCTTCAGCTATAAAGATATGGAGCGCGAAGACGGCTGCTTCATCGCTGTAGTCGATGCCCAGTGCCGCTACAAGGCTCCCGTGCACTATGATGACGAGGTCATCGTGCGCACGTGGCTGAAACATGTCCGGGAGAAAGTGATTCGCTTCGGATATGAACTGCGCAGTGCTGGGACTGGCGAGTTACTGGCCGAAGCCGAGACCACGCACATCGTTGCTGATGCGGGTATGAAGCCCCGCGCGTTGCCGGAGAAATATATGACCGTGTTCCGCGCAGCGGCAGGCGGCCCCTAAAGGGGCATCCAATTGGGAAGAGTTTGCGGCATCGCTAAAGCGATGCCCTGATACGAAACTCGGCGACCACTGACAACCGACAACTGAGAACTGAGAACCGCGAACTGAGAACTGGGAACTGAGAACTGAGAACTGAGAACCACGAACTGAGATCCGCTTGCAAGCCCTGCACATTAACGGAAATGACCTGACTCTCGAGGCGGTGCGCGAAGTCGCCATCGAAAGACGGCCAGTATTGCTGGCTCCCGACGCCCGCGAGGCCGTCAACCGTGCCCGCGCCGTCGTCGACGCCGTCGTGGCCAGCAATAAGATCTCCTACGCGATCACTACCGGCGTCGGCAAGCTGAGCGATGTGCACATCGTCGGCGGTCAGGTTCGTGAGTTGCAAATCAATCTGGTGCGCTCGCACGCTTTCGGCGTGGGCGAGCCGCTTTCGATCCCGGACACGCGCGCCATGATGGTTCTGCGCGCCAACTCGCTGTCGAAGGGCAATTCCGGCGTTCGCACGATCATCATCGACACCATCTGCGAAATGCTCAATCGCGGCGTGACCCCGATGGTCCCTTCGCAAGGAAGCGTGGGAGCGAGCGGCGATCTGGCCCCGCTGGCGCATCTGGCTCTGGCTCTGATCGGCGAAGGCGAATGCATTGACGAAGCCGAGAAGGGCGCGCGCATTCCGAGCACCGAAGCATTAAAGCGCGCTCAAATCAAGCCACTCGTGCTGGAAGCGAAAGAAGCGGTCTCGCTCATCAACGGCACGCAGGCGATGCTGGGGATCGGCACGCTCATGCTCCTGGCCGCGGAAACGCTGGTCGACACTGCCGACGTGATCGGCGCCATGGCGTGCGACGCCCTCAAGGGAACCAACGTCGCTTTCGACGAGCGCATTCAGAAAGTGCGCCCACATGCGGGACAAATTCGGACCGCATCGAACCTGCGCCGCCTGCTCGAACAAAGCGAGATTCGCGATTCCCATCGCGACTGCGGGCGGGTGCAGGATGCCTATTCGTTGCGTTGCATTCCGCAAGTCCATGGCGCGGTGCGCGACACGCTCGCCCATTGCCGCGCGGTATTTGAGACTGAAACTAACTCGGCGGTCGATAACCCGCTCGTGTTCGTTAAGAATCCGAAGGAGTCTGACGGCGAGGGCGACGTACTCTCCGGCGGAAACTTTCACGGCCAGCCGCTCGCGTTTGCGCTCGACTTTCTTGCCATCGCCTTGAGCGCGCTCGCCGGCATCAGCGAACGCCGTCTTGAACGCATGGTGAATCCCGCGCTCAGTGAAGGCCTTCCGCCATTTCTCGCGCCCGGCGCGGGCATGAACTCGGGCTTCATGATGCCGCAAGTGACTGCCGCTGCGCTGGTGAGCGAAAACAAAGTGCTGGCGCACCCTGCGTCGGTCGATTCGATTACCACTTCGGGGAACAAGGAAGACTTCGTCTCCATGGGAATGACGGCGGCGAACAAGCTGAAGAAAGTAGTGGAGAACACGCGCAACACGCTGGCCATCGAGGCCATGGCCGCCGCGCAAGCCATCGATTTCCTGGCGCCGCTGAAGACCTCCAAACCTTTGCAGCAGGCGCACGCGGCGGTCCGCGCGGTGTGCGCGACCATCGAGAAAGACCGCGTGATGTACCAGGATGTCTCGCGCGTTGCGGAATTGATTGCCGGCGGGAAATTAGCAGGCCTGGTGCGATAAGCTCCACAAGACAGGTGCGATACCAGGCTCAGGCGTACAATTGCCGATGCGATGAAACCACGGTTTCAGGCGGTGATGAACATTTTGTGTTGGGTCTTGATCGCACTGCTTGCGGTTGCGACATTGCGTTGGACCGTCTGGGCGAGCCATCAGCCTAGACCTCACTCGATCTGGGGCGAGCCATCCGAAAAGCCGTTGAACTAATTAAATCCGGCGACAGCGTTCAGAACCGCCTTGCCGGGGCAATGAATGCTCTTGGTTTGCACGCGGGAAGCATGACGGGATTGCAGCAATAGGGGAAACTGAGTGCAGAGCGACCTGCACGTTTCTCGAATCAGCGATTAATTGACCCTGCCCGATCACGGGGAATTCGCCGCCGCAGGTGTATCTTGAGAACGCCGTCGTTGTTATAGAGAGGATGACGAAGTTGTTGAAGTCCGGGCCGCCGACCCATCCAGCCCCAACTCTGTCGCAATCCCTTTCATGGCCTCGATGCAGAAAGCGATGTGCTCTTCCAGTTCCACGCCCAGACCCTCCGCACCCGCGAGGATGTCTTCGCGGTGCACGCTGCGGGCGAAGGCTTTGTCTTTCATTTTCTTCCGAACGGATGGCGCTTCAACTTCGGCGAGCGATTTTCCCGGCTTGACCAGAGCGCACGCCGTGATGAAGCCGGCCAGCTCATCGCAGGCGAACAGCGTCTTTTCCAGGGGCGAAACGCGGGCGAAGCCGGTGTAGTCGGCGTGCGACATGATGGCGCGCCGGACTTCCTCGGAGTAACCTCGTTCTTGCAGAATCTCAAAGCCCTTATAGGGGTGGTCGTCGAGGCTGGGATACTTTTCGTAATCGAAGTCGTGGAGAAGGCCGACCATGCCCCACAATTCTTCATCGGCTCCGGCTTTGCGGGCGTAGGCGCGCATGCAGGCCTCGACGGCTAGTGCATGTTTCCTAAGACTTTCCGATTGCGTGAACTCAGTTAGTAAACACCAGGCTGCATCCCGTTGGTTCATGGTTTTATGCGTGTTTTTCAGTGTTCTTGCCGCTTCATTATGCCATGATCCCGGCGAGCGGCCTGGTTCCTCCTACTTTTGTCTTGACTTTTGCCGGTCGAATCCACAAGATTACTTCCCAGTTGGCTTTGAGAGTAGCCCCCGCTCTGGCACTCGCAAAACCTGAATGGCTACCACATTAACCCCCGTGGACTCACGGGAAGTTGTAAGATGCGACCATTGTCTGTTAGTGCAATTCCGCACATCAAATAGTCTTTGCCGCCGTTGCCGTCTGTCATTGGATGAGGACGAGGCGGAGATTGCCGCCATGACGCCGCCGCCGGAGCTGCTGCCGGTAAACATCAATCCTAGCGGCCGCGGACATTTGAAGCTGGCCCATTCCATACGATCGCTGCGCCTGCGCAATGGTTTAAGTCAGCGGCAGTTGGCGCTGCGCATGTCAGTACCGCGGACCTACGTGTCGAAAATCGAAAACGAAAAGGCGACCCCGACTCTGTCGTCCCTGGAGCGCCTTGCCAGGGCGCTCGAGGTCACCGTGCCCGATCTGCTTTCCGGTGGAGAGCGGAACCGGCAGGAAGAGATTCGCGAACTGATGGAAGATCAGTTTGTCGCCGATGTTATGCCTTATCTGTCCCAGTTGAACGGGATGCAGATGTCGAGCATCCTGGCGCAGGTGCGGGATTTGACGGTTCGGCCGCGACGAAGCGCGTAGCCAACGACAACCGTTGGGCTGATAGGCGCATCGTAAGATGCGTGCCCATCAAGTTTATCTAAGTTTATCCGGGCGCACGACCAACTGGACAGCCG
>JBAVAA010000703.1:0-3213 GCA_049585515.1 Terriglobales bacterium
ACATCGCGCGGGTCCCGGACAATATAAATGACCTGTTTGTAGCGAGGGTTGAAGGCGTCGTGGGTTCGGATTACGCGGGGTCGCGGTATTTTTTCGAAGTCACGCTTGGACATCACTTCCGGTGCGGGGATGAGGCGATCGATGTTGCCCCAGTCCGGGTGCTGGTCGGGGTAGAGAAAGTTGGCAATCAGAAAGCGTGCCCAGGTATTGCCCGATTTCGGATAGGAAACGAGGAAGATATCATCGGGGAGGATGGCGAGGTTGCGGCCCGGACTGTGCAATCCGCGCGCGCGTTTTATGCCCTCTACCAGATACCGGATCACTCAAACCCCTCCACAGCCCCTAAAGGGGCGTCCGAATTCAAAGCGCTTACGGCATCGCTAAAGCGATGCCCTGATTCGAAGCCAAGTTCTTCACCAAATCTTCAAGCGGGAGCGCCGTTATGCCGTTGCGTCCAGAATGAATACAGCCGACTGGTTGCATTCGGCGCCACCTTCAACCCGAACAGCACCAGACTCAACTTCGCCCGGCGCAAATATTGGTTCGCCTCGGAGAAGCGTTCCCGGGCCTTTGAAAAATCCCGCGCGGAGAGAAGATTCTTCCCCTCCTCGAGCAAGTAGCGCGCGTGAATTTCGGTGGCTCGCTCTCGTACAAGTTCCCGCTGCGCCGGCGATAACGGCAGATTCTGCTCCGCTCTCTCCAGAATCATCCAGTACGCCTCCGCCATTCGCGCGCGCGACAAGCCGAGCGACCCTGGCCGTCCATCGGCCAGACGTGCCTGTACTTGCCGATTGTATCCGACCTTGCCGCCGTAAAACGCGGTGCGTAGCCACATGTTGTAGTCGTCGCAGCGGGTCAGGCTCTCGTCGAACCCACCCGCCTTCAAAATTGCCGTCTTGCGCGCCACCACGGTCGAAACCGGAATCTGGCAGCGTTCCACAACCAAGGCCTCAAACCCCGCTTCCCCGGCGGATGGGCACCGGGTCATGAATTCAACGTGCCGCGTCGGATCTCCAACCATGACGGCGTTGGCATACACCAGGCAGAGTGCCGGATCTGCCTCGAATTGGTTGATCTGCGCTTCCAGGTGATTGGGAAGCCAGGTGTCGTCACTATCCAGAAAGGCGAGAAACTCGCCACGGGCTTTCGCGATGGCCGTGTTTCTGGCCCCAGCCGCGCGCTTGTTAGCCTGCTTGATGTAGACGATGCGAGTGAGGTAGGGCTGCAGTACCTTTTCTAGTTCGAGAGTATCCGGTGAGCCGTCGTTGACTACGATGGCTTCGAAATCCTGGAAGGTCTGGGCCAATACAGAATCGAGGCACGCGGCGATCAGATTCGCCGTGTTGTACGACGGGATGATGACGCTGACCCGGGGATTTGCTTGTGGCTGCTCGCTTGCCATAGTGGTTTAAGAAGCCGCGTTTCAAAAATCGCTAGTATTAAGAGTATTCGAAAGAATTCGGTCGTCCCTCTGGGACTTGATCGTTTCTTCCACTCTACCCAGCGCTGAAGCGCTGGGCTAAGTTCGTTCGCCCCTCCGGGGCTGATTCCATTTCACTCCGCTGAATTGCCCAAAAAACAGCATCTCACGCACACGCTTAAGAGCTGTAGAAAACCAGCTCCTTTTCCCCGCTCACCACATGGTTGGCCGCTTCCACGCCCATCAGGACGGAGTGATCCATATTGCCGATTTCGTAACGCCATGCGCCGAAGCGTCCACGGGAATAAATGTCCTGCTGCATCAAAGCCGGCTGCAGAATGTCGAGCGCCCGGTCGCGATCGATGGTTGGGATTGGATACGAATACCGCACCAGGCGGTGGTAGCGCGAAACGATCAGCGAACGATCGGATTCTTCCAATATCTTCGAACGGATCAGGCCGGCCAGCATCTGTTCATAAATACGCTCGATATCCAGCGTTTGCCCTATCGGTACCGACATCTCGCACATCAGAGAACTGTAGTGTTCGGTGTCGCCGTTGGGGACGTTGTTAGGCGAGTAATGCGAGAAAAATGTTGCCCGATAGCAGGGCATTTCCGGCTCTGCAAAATAGACCCAGCATTTGCCCGTATCGATCTTCTTTTTCATTCCGATCCCGAGGACGAGCAGGTCGTTATGTTCGAGCAGCGCAGCCGCGTCGCGCATCTTCGTGTCGGTGGATTTCATCATGCCGGTCAGCAGATCGAGAGGAGCGGTTGAGATCAGTACGTCGTAGCTGTCGCCGGTTCCGTCGGCAAACGACACTTTGCGTTGCGCTGTGTTAACCTCGGCGAGTTGCTTTCCGGTTCGTACCTTATCGGGAAACCGCTTTGCCATGCGCCGGTAGATTTCGCCTGTCCCGCCGTGCAGCGGGAAGCGGAATTTGTTGTTGGGTCCCCATGCCACGTCGTCTTTTTCGTAAAGCACGTTTTCCAGAAGTCGCTTGAAGTCAACCACCGATACACGCTCCGCGATCCATCCCTTCGACATGCGCTCCAGCGGCGTAGTCCACACTTTCGAGTTGTACGGGAACATAAACGTCTCGGCGATGCCTTCGCCGAATGTGGCTAGCGTCCAGTCACGGAAATTCGCCGGGTTGCCGTTGCGGCTGGCAGCTGCCTTTGCCGCGCCCATCAGACAAGTTACCTGCAATTCCTTTGGCAAATACCGCAGGTTGTTCTGAAACGGATACGGCACGCATACATCCTTCAAGTACACCCAGCTCTCGCGTACCCGCTCGTGGACTTCCTTCCCCAGCATGTCGTCGATCAATTTGTCGAAATAAGGATAGTGGGAAAAGATGACGTGACCGCCCTCATCCCAAACAAATCCCTGTGGATCCTTATGCGAGGTGGAGTGGCCGCCGACGTGGTCGGACTTTTCGTAAAGCACCCAGTTGTCATATCCGAGTTCGTGGAGACGATAGGCCGCACCCAGGCCGGTGGGACCGCCTCCAATGATGACCACTTTCTTGGTAGACATGCGTTTTCCAGCCGCCGCACGAGGCCTAAGTACGTCTTTCACAAGGGATTTGCGACTCGTGATGCCCTCCTTACATATTGACACAACTACACAGTGGTCGCACGAATGCTAGCGAGTACCTTGGTCACCACTGGTCACTGGCGTTTCCGGCGTGTGGAGCGACGGCCACGCCCGTCCCGTGGCATAACTGGAGGGGTGTGGACGCCCGTTGCTCCATTTTTATTCCTATTTCTTGTGGTCTTCGGCATTTACC
>JBAVAA010000704.1:0-1796 GCA_049585515.1 Terriglobales bacterium
CAACGAAACCGTGCGCCTCGCATCCGGTTGCTCGGGACAGTACAACGTCGTTACCAGCACCCTGGCCAACGTGCTCTGCGAATCGCCCGTGAGTGGCGGAAAACTGCGCCTGCGCGGGATGCTGTCTGTGGCGGCGAACGCGCCCAATTATGATCTGACGTTCCAGGCCGAGCACGTGCCGCTCGCCGCAGTGGTTCGGTTGCTGCGACAGGCCAAGAAGCAGATCCCTGGCGATCTGACGGCGAGCGGAGCGCTGAATGCTGAGTTTCGCGCCAAGCGCGAGAACGGTGGAGCGACGAAGGTTGGAGCGACGGGCGTCTCGCCCGTCCAGCGGAGAGCAGACGCCCACCTTTCATTGGCGCAGTTCTTGCCCCAATGGACCGGTGGCGGGCAGGCTACCAATGTGCGTCTCTCCTCAAATGCCGGCAAGGATCAAGTCGCATTGGGCACGATTCCGCTGACCGTGGTTTCAGCGACTATGGTGGCGAACGGCTCGCATCGAGGACGCCCAAGTCACGCGCCACTTAAAGACGATAGAGACGTCGAGGAGCCCGCGGAAGCTCACCTGCGGATCGGGCCGGCCGCGGTTGTGGTGAACGGATCCGCGCCATTGAACGCCGGCGGTTGGCTATCTGCTGCCGGTTATCGCTTCTTTCTGCGGGGCGACGTGGAACTGCAAGACCTGTTTCGACTAGAGAATGTACTCGGCTTGCCTGTGCCGCGCCCGGCGGCGCAGGGTTCGGCTAATTTGGATATGAGCCTCTCCGGGCCATGGCAGGGGTTTGCCATTCCCACCGCGCTTGGGACGGCGCAACTGCGCAACATCCGCGCTGAAATGTACAGTCTGAATGCTCCGATAGAAATTGGCTCGGCCACCTTGTCTCTCGATCGGGACATGACGAAGATGGAGAAAATCTCCGCCCGAATCGGGAGCGCACATTGGAGCGGTGGAGTCACCGCGCCGCGACATTGCATCATTTCTACTTCGAATCCAGGCGCCGTTTCAGGTATTGTTCCGATTTGCGTGTTTCAGTTCGATCTCACGGCTGACCAGCTTTCGACCGGAGACCTGCTCCAATGGTTCCAGCCGCATCCAGCCAAGCGTCCGTGGTACCGCATCTTGACCAATTTCAATAAGACGCAGGGGCCTTCGCCACTGCTGGCGATCCAGGCGCATGGCGACTTGCGCGTTGGCCGCTTTGGGTTGAAGAATCTGCTTGTGACGCAGGTCGCAACCCAGGTGGTGGTGGATCGAGGCAAGATCATGCTGACGTCGCTGCATGCACAACTGCTGCGCGGCACGCATCGGGGTGACTGGGTTATCGATACAAGTCGAGATGCAGCCAACCGCGATGCAACCAGTCAGGATGAATCGGCTTATGGCGCGTCGCTTCAATCGAATACTCCGCGGGTGAGGTATCACGGCAGCGGCACATTGCAAGACATTTCGCTCGATCAACTGAGCTCGTTGATGAACGACGGCTGGATCACCGGGACGGCCGACGGGAATTTCGATGTGAGTGGATCCGCGAACAGCTTTCGTGAACTGCAGGCAGGCTCCGACGGCAAGCTGCAGTTCGTGATGCGAAATGGCAGTCTGCCTCATGTTGAAATTCCGGGCTCGCCCACGCCCCTGCCCGTTCACCGCTTCAGCGGAGAACTGCGGCTGACAAAAGGCACGTGGGAACTTTCCGCGGCCAGACTGGAATCGCATGACGGTATTTATCAACTAAGCGGGACCGTTTCTCCCGACAATCAAGTCGATTTTATTTTGAAGCGTGGAGACGATTTATCCT
>JBAVAA010000705.1:0-2126 GCA_049585515.1 Terriglobales bacterium
CTCTTGTAACCTTGTTGGCCAACTCGGGCGCCGATGTAATGATTTACATGCTGAGGCCCCATGAACTATGAACGTGGCATAAAAGACGCGGCATGAACGCCGCCCGCAAGCTGGCGTGGGCGTTGGTGCTCGCCGTGTGCGCGATGTCACTGGCCGCAAATTGGCTGGCCCCGGCCGGATACGCCAAACAGTTTCGCGAAGCTCCCAGTGCGCCTCCGTCCCATCAGCACCTGCTCGGCACCGACGAATTGGGCCGCGATCGTCTTGCGCGCATCCTCTACGGCACGCGCATTTCGTTGTTGCTCGCTCCAGCCGCGGCCTTGGTCTCGACAGCATTGGCCGCGCTAGTCGGCGGCCTTGCCGGATACCTGGGTGGAATCTGGTTGCGTTTGGCGAGAGCCTTCACCGACCTGTTTCTTTCTTTGCCGTGGCTTTTTCTGCTGATCACGGTTCGCGCGCTCTTACCGCTGAACGTTTCTCCGCTGGTCTCGGTTCTGATCACATTTCTCATTCTCGGACTGCTCGGCTGGGCTGCGTCAGCGCGCGTGCTATCGACCAGCGCCGACGCCTTACGCAATTCCGATTTTGTCTTGCAGGCTCGCGCCTCGGGCGTACACGGCTCGCGGCTCTTTCTGGTTCATGTTCTGCCCAACCTGAAGCCCGTTCTCTACGCGCAGTTCTGGATTTCGATTCCGGTTTTCATTCTCAGCGAGGCCAATCTCGGCATCCTCGGATTGGGTGTCGCCGAACCGTTGCCCTCCTGGGGAAGTCTGCTGCGCGAACTGGAAGGGATGATCTCTTTTCGTGAGGAACCGTGGCGGCTGGCGCCCTTGCTGCTTCTGATTGTCGTCCTGACGTCGTTTCAAACGCTCTTATCGAACGATGAGGTGACCGCATGAGCATGATTAGAACAATCACGCGCCACCATTTATCTGTGCGGCTGCTTCTCTGTTTCGTTCTTCTCTTGCTTGCGCTAACTTCCGGCTCGGCCTTCTCCCAAAACGGCGGTGAACTGCGCTTCTGCCTGCATTCCGAGCCGAAGACCTTCGATCCGCTGCTGGTCGATGACGATGCTTCGGTTTCCATTCGCTATCTGACCGGTGGCGTGCTGGTGCGCTCGAATCGCCACACCCAGGACCTCGAACCTGAACTGGCGGAATCGTGGTACGTGTCGAAGGACGGCAAGCAGATCACCTTCAAACTCCGCCACGGCATTCTCTTTTCCGACGGCACGCCGTTTTCCTCCGAAGACGTTGCCTACACCATGCAGCGGCTCATGGATCCCGCTCTCCACTCCTCGACCGGAGACGCATTCCGTTCCGGCAGCGGCGCCATCGGCGCAAAGATCATCGCACCCGATCAGATCGCCGTCACCTTCCCCGCACCTATTGCCGGACTCGATCGTCTTTTCGATCAGGTTGCGATCATGTCGGCGCACTCGCCCAAAAAGGAAATGGCCGTGCTCGGCCCCTTCATGGTTGCCGAATACAAAGCGGGAGCGACCGTGCTGTTGCGCCGCAATCTCAACTACTGGAAGAAAGATTCTCAGGGACGCCGCCTACCCTATCTTGATTCCATACGGCTCGACATTCAATCGAATCGCGATGTCGAAATGCTGCGCTTCAAACGCGGCGAGCTCGACCTCATCAACGTTATCGATAGCGATTACTTCGACCGCCTGGCCGCCACTTCACCCAGCCTGGCGCACGATGCCGGACCAACGCTTGATTCCGATTTCATGTGGTTCAATCAGGTGGCGAGCGCTCCCATCCCGGATTACAAGCGCGCCTGGTTCCGCGACACCAATTTCCGGCGCGCCATTTCGCAAGCCATCAACCGCGACGATCTCAGCCGCGTGGTCTTCAATGGCCACGCTCAGCCCGCCGTCGGCCCGGTTTCGCCCGCCAACAAATTCTGGTTCAACGCCAAACTCAAAGCCGAACCCTATCGTCCGGAAGCCGCAAAGCAACGCTTGCAAGCGAGCGGTTTCCACCTGCAAAACGGAGCGTTGTTCGATAAAGATGGCCACGCGGTCGAGTTCTCAATCGTGACGAACGCGGGCAACAAGTCCAGAGAGCGCATGGCCGTCATGGTGCAGGAGGACCTGGGAAAACTCGGCATCAAGG
>JBAVAA010000706.1:0-2307 GCA_049585515.1 Terriglobales bacterium
GACGGAACTTTTGGTATGCGCGAGCATGGCAGTTGCACGACTATAAGCGGAGGCAAGGGCGACGAGGAGAGGAAGAAACTTGTCTGGTCAAACCCTGAACCGTGTGTTCGCGGTGGGTCTGCTGCTGTTTGGTGGATGGGCCGCGAGCAGCGCTCCGCTCAGTTGGGGACAGGAAGAAATCGCACGGAAAGTGAAGAGCAGAGTGGACCCGGCGTACCCGGAACTGGCCAAGCGTATGGGCATCACCGGCGTGGTGAGGATCC
This sequence comes from Terriglobales bacterium, assembly GCA_049585515.1. GTDB lineage: Bacteria > Acidobacteriota > Terriglobia > Terriglobales > Acidobacteriaceae > Acidiflorens. Next base: position 264 of record JBAVAA010000706.1, read on the forward strand.
AGCTCACGGTGGCGGCCAACGGGTCGGTCAAAGACGCGAAGCTGCTGGGCGGGCACCCGGTGTTGGCCGGTGCTGCGCTGGATGCGGTCAGAAAGTGGCGCTACGTGGCTGGTCCGGCAGAAACGACGGGCGTAGTGGTCTTCCGTTTTGATCCCACACAGTAAGCGCGGGCAAACCGGGGCGTGGCTGAGGAAGGTTGAGTATGAATATAGGAAAAAAGCTCTACGCGAGTTTCGGCATCATTCTGGCGACGGTGCTGGTGCTGCTTGCGATCAACCTGTATGGGGTGCACCGCGAGCATGAGACCAAAGCGGCGGCGCAGCGTTCAATCGACATGACTGAGGCGACGGCGTCGGTGCGCTTCCAGATGATGCAGAATCGACTCCACTTGCTGCACTACCTGCTCAGCGGGGACACCCGGGAAGTGGAAGAGATGACGGCCGGCGTACGCCAGTTAATCGACGCCGTTCACAAAGCGCAAGAATTGGCGACTTCGGCATCCCAGCACAACAGCCTGGACAAAATGGCAGGGCTGGAGCAAGCGTGGAGCAACGAATTCGCCAGCCCGCTGGTGGACAAGCGCCGGGCCGTGGATAACGGCAATGCGACCGTGGCGGAACTGCAGATTTTCTATCTGCAAAAGGACCCGAATTCCTGGATCTCGCGATCGAGCGAGGTTCTCGACGAGGTAGATCATGAAAACCGCGAACAACTGGATGAGCGGCGCCACTCCGATGAACTGGCCGCAACCGGCACAATTCTGGTGGCGGTGATCAGTTCTCTATTCGCGGTGGGCTTGGGCATCATCATTGCCTACCGGACCGCCACCGGAATCACCCAGCCGCTGGGCCGCTTGATGAACGTGGCGGGGCAGATTGGCCAGTCCGGCGACCTGGAACACAATATCGACATTCACGGCAAGGACGAAATCGGGCAACTGGCGCGGACGTTCGACTCGATGGTGAAGTACCTGAAGGAAATGGCCGCGGTTTCCGAAGCCATCGCAGGCGGCAACCTGTCGGTCGAGGTCCATCCCCGCTCACCCAATGACACGCTTGCCAACGCATTCACGCGCATGGTGGAGGGTCTGCGCGGGCTGGTACGCAACGTACGTGAGGCCGCCTCTCAGGTGGCCACCGCTTCCACCGAAGTGGCCACTGCTTCCGATGAGTCGGCCAGAAATAGCCTGCAGACTTCTTCCGCCATCGATGAAGTCACCAGCACCATGCACGAAATGAGCGTGAACGTGCAGAACATGGTGAAGAGCACGCAAACGCAGGCTTCTAGCGTCAGTGAAACCTCGGCATCCATCGACCAGATGGTGACATCGATCCAGCGGGTGGCGGACACGTCGAAGGTCCTGCTCGATATTTCGAACCGCTCGCGGGAAGAAGTGCATAGTGGCATTGGCACCATGGAAAAGGCAACCGATGGCCTGAACCGGATCAATACCACGATTCGCGCCTCGGGCGAGATCATCGACGCGCTGGGCGGACGCGCGGACGATATTGGCAAGATCGTCGAGGTCATCGACGATCTGGCGGAGCAGACCAATCTACTCGCCCTGAACGCCGCCATCGAAGCGGCGCGCGCCGGGGAACACGGCTTGGGATTCGCAGTGGTGGCCGATGAAGTCCGCAAGCTGGCGGAGAAATCGGCGCAGTCGACCAAAGAAATTTCCGAGCTGATCGAGAGCATTCAAAAAGAAGCGCGCAAAGCCGTCGATAACATGGAAAAGAGCACGACCATTGTGAACGAAGGACTGAATCTGGGGCAGGAACTGAACGGCGCACTGCGAAAGATTTCCAACGTGGTCACCGAGGTGTACAAGTTCGCGCAGGAAATCGGGGCGGCCACCAACGAGCAGTCGAATGGCTCGGCGCAAATCGCGCGCGCCACCACGCGCTTGAACGAAATCACGCACGAGATCAACTCGGCGGTGGAGGAGCAGGCTTCCGGGGCGCAGGCGGTGGTGCAGGCCATGGAGCGTATGCGCGAACTGGTGCAATCGTCCACTTCGAGTTCCACGGAACTGGCTGCTTCC
>JBAVAA010000707.1:0-2628 GCA_049585515.1 Terriglobales bacterium
CGGACAATGGCTCTGGCGATTCTCCGCGACCTCCTTTCCTCACCGAATTCGTAAATCACATCGGCCAGCTCGCGCTCGTCGATGTGGTTTACCACTTGTTCGGCGGTCTCGCCCGACATCGGGTCCATCCGCATGTCGAGCGGTCCTTCCGCCTGAAAACTGAATCCTCGCGCCGGATCTGAAAGCTGCAAGCTGCTAACCCCCAGATCCGCCAGCAACCCGTCCAAAGAAGCCGGAGCAACACGCTCGCCCACTTCCGCAAACGACCCATGCATCAGCGTGACGCTCGGCCAATCCCCCGAACCAATAGAGCGACGGGGGTCCTCGCCCGTCCAACTCGCTGCCGATCCCTCAGCGCCTTGCCTGACGGCTGATGGCTGAAGGCTGAAAGCTGCTTTTCCCAGCGCCGCCGCATCCTTATCGAAGCCAATCAAATGTCCCGCTGCGCCGAGGCGTTTTGCGATTTCGGAACTGTGCCCGCCCAAGCCCACCGTGGCATCCAGATACGTTCCACCACGCTTTACGGCTAGAAAATCGATCGCTTCTTTTAAAAAAACCGGGACATGGCCAACTGTTCCGCTTCCATGCCCACCCCGCTCGGGAGTGTTTGAATCTGAATCCGTGTCCACTAGATGCCCAGGTCGTCGAGCGTCTTGATGTCTTCATCCGTGAAGGGCTCTTTGATCTCCTTGTCGAGCGCTTCCAGGTTCCTCACTTCCAGGTAGGTCAGATTGCCAAGCACTGCCACTTCCCCGCGAATCTGCGCCGACTCGCGCAAAATCTGCGGGACCAGCAGGCGCCCCTGCCCGTCCATCTCCACCACCTGCCCGTAATAATTCGTGCGCGTTAAAAATTTCTTCTTGGTCGGATTGAAGGTCGAAAGCGCGGCCAGCTTCTGCTCGATCCGCTCCCACTCCTCGAAGGGATACACTTGAGCAATATTTCCGTCCTGGCTTGTGATGTAAAATTTCTGCGCATATTTCTCGTCGATCACGCGCTTGAATTCCGCCGGGACCTTTAACCGTCCCTTTTCGTCGACGCGCGTTGGATGATTTCCGCGAAACATGTAACCCGCTTGCTCTGAATGAACTCGCTCTTAATTGAAACGACGGGCTCCGTTTATTTTTGGCTGCTACCACAGCCGGCACGAGGGGGAGAAAAGCAATCGCAAAAACAGTGGCTTCGGGTTCGTTGGGCTCGTTTTTGTCGGTGTCAGTCTCGGAAACCACTGGCGCCTCGAAAGTTAGCGTCGTTACCCACGACCTCTAATGTTTATTCCACTTTCAACCACTTTTGTCCACATCCTACGCCTAAATCGTTTGTTGTCAATAAGAAAGTTTCAGGTTGTGGTTACGTTCCAGATTGAGTATGGCAAAGCGCGAAATGTTGCGGTTAACCACAAAGATGACCACTAGGTCTTGTGTTTAGGAAGGATGTTCCCAGACCGCGAAAAGCCCGAGAAAATTGCGACTTTTCCACCGGCGCTCATCCGCTAACGCCGTTCGCCGAAATTACCAGGCATCTAGCGCGGGACTCCTCGCTGTTGAATTGCCGCAGTACACTGGTGCCGAACTTGCGCAACGCGCGGGAGGCTCAATGAAGCTGAACCGAACTCGGGTGTGGCTGGGCGGCATCGCTGGCGGCGTGGTGTGGATTGCGTGGGGCTTTTTTATCGGAACGCGGCAGGCTCCGCTCTACGCGGCCATGCAGAAGCAAGGATTGTTCCTGAAAGAGCCACGCTATCCGCTGTTCACGCCGATTTGGATTCTGCTCATCTTCGTGATGTCGATCCTGATCGCGCATCTCTACGCCTGGGCGCGCGCCACCGCCGGCCCCGGCCCAAAGACCGCCACGAAAATCGGAATGATCGTCGGATTCTGCGCCGGCGTCCCGGGCAACTTCGGTCAGGCCGCCTGGTCCCCCATTCCACGTCTGTTGCCGCTCGGATGGATGCTGGATCTGTGGATAGGCTCAATCTTCGCCGCACTGGTCGCCGGATTCTTATACAAGGAATAATGCGGACGCGAACGCTCCGAACAGGTTCGTATCAGGGCATGCCTTCAGGCATGCCGAAAACAGTCGAGGGTGCCCCATCCTTCGCGTGTTTTTCGCGAAGGGTGGGAACTACGGCTACCGACACAATAGGATTTTGATCCTACCGGCGCCCCCGAAACGAAGAGGTCGGAGCGTGTCTGTGGTGGGTGGATTTCTCAGTTACTATTACAAGCGACAAACCATCCCGGCCCGAAATCCCGTCAAGCCCCCAATCTCTCCATTTCCCCACTAACTCACTGAATAGAAGCCGGAAATAAATTCAGAAATTCTGGCGGGGTAGGCTAGTCCAAATTGATATAATAAGTATGTAGAGACAAATAAAAGGGTGCGGAGCTATTTCCCGCACCCTTTTTCTATTTCCCCCACAAAGTTTGTAGACCGCGCCCGCTAAGTAAGAACTAACCAATGAAAACTACTGAGAACAGAGAACTGAGAACTAATCCAAGGAGCGCCCATGCCAACCTATCCCGTAACCATCCGCCGCTGCCAGCACATCAAAGTCAACGGTATCCAATGCGGATCGCCCGCCAAGCGCAACGAAAACTACTGTTACAAGCCCTCCTCCCCCCGACA
>JBAVAA010000708.1:0-5180 GCA_049585515.1 Terriglobales bacterium
GACACGAATTACCGGCCGTAACATCCAAAACATGCAAAACCCGTCGCCGGACGCCAACCTCGAAAGCGCTCTAGGGCTGAGTTCGCTCGACCGCGTCGAGCTGCTGAGCGCGCTTGAAGACCGTTACCAGATCGACCTTAGTGAAACAGGCTTCGCTAACTCCGCCACTGTCGGCGATCTGGAAAAGCTGCTGCGGGGTCAACACGAGCATGATTCCAAATCTCGGCGCGAGTCACACTCGCCGGCCTTTCACTATCCGAAATGGACGTTGCACTGGCCGGTCACGTGGCTGCGCTTGGCTGCGCATTATCTATTGGGCCGCCCGGCGATCTTTCTTCTCGGATGGCCACGCGTGACCGGGCGGGAGAACCTGCGCGGCATTCGCGGGCCGCTGCTGGTCGTTTCCAACCATGTGGACGATGTTGATATTGCTTTCATTCAAGCGGCGCTTCCCGCGCGCATCCGCCACAGAATCGCGACCGCAACCGGCGGCGAAGCGCTGGAAGCATTGCGCTCGCCCGCTTCGGATCGGGCATGGCTCTCGCGAGTCTTTTTGCGAATCTATGACCGAGTGAAGTGGACGCTTGCAGTTGCGCTGTTGAACCTGTTCCCGCTGCCACGGCAGGCGGGTTTCCGCAAGAGCTTTGCTTATGCCGGAGAGGCCGTGGATCGAGGCTACAGCGTGCTTTTCTTTCCGGAAGGGAAACACACGACGGATGGCAAGATTCAGCCGTTTCGTACCGGGATCGGCTTGCTTGCGAACAATCTGCGCATTCCGATTCTTCCGATGCGGATCGATGGCTTGTTCGAGATCAAAAAGGCCGGAAAGAAATTTGCGCTGCCCGGAAAGATTCAGGTGCGCATCGGCAAGCCCATGCAGTTCGCGGCGGAAGCCGAACCCGAGGAGATCGCACTGGCACTACAAAAGGCGGTTGAGAGCCTCTAGCCGACCGAAAGCATCCAGCTTCCAGGGTTTGGAAATACAAAAGGCCGGGCAATTGTGCCCGGCTCTTCTTGCTGAGAAACCGTCATCGCTGAGTTGAGCTCGATCAGTTTCCCTTGAACCTCGTTCGAACCTTTATGTATTAAGCGCTCATCTTCCTGTGCGACGAAAAACGTGCGCGAAAAACTTACATCACCAGCGCAAGGCCTTCCAGTTCGCGCGCCAAAACCGGCAGTGAACAGCCCGCCATTTCCACTCGTCCGGCGGCGTCGATCGCAGCGGTTTGCGAAACGCCATAGCCACGTCCCGCCAAGAAAACCTGAAGCAGTTCCGCTGCTTCGCGGGAATCCACCATGCCGCCCTGAATCAGGTCGTTTCGCAGAGCGCACAGCTCAGTCACCGTAAATTGTTCTTTCGTGGCCATTCTCACCCTGCGACCTCCCCAGTTGCTATTTAGATTCATCGGCAACCGGATTCGTTACATGCAATCCTAATGCCGTAACTTTGGTACACCCTCATAGTGGGCTTCCCAACCGCTTAAGTTCTTAGAACCCAAGATTTTGCAAAAGGTTGTTAGGTATCTATCGGCGACCGGGCGGGAAACATAACAGCGGCAACCGTTGCAGAATGAACACGAAATTGACACTAAGTGTCGTTTTGGTGCGGGAAAGCCAACAGTGGGCATTTTACTGACAAGGGCCAGTCCCGCTCATGTTGCGCCCAGCGTCAATTTAAGTCTGGTCTATTGTTGCTGCATCCACCAGCATGATCGGGATATCGTCCTTAATCGGGTAAACACGGTAGCACTGGCCGCATTTCAGACTTTGCCCAGTCGCGCTGAGGACCACCGGCTTCAGGCAAACTGGACAGACCAGCGCAGCAAGCAGATCCTGGGAAATCATGGAGATTATTGTAATGCGGTATGAAGGTACTGCGGTATCACGGTTCGTATCAGGGTATCGCTTTAGCGATACCGGAAGCGGCGCTCCCTGAACGCGCCTTCAGGCGCTGCGGTGCCATGCGGTAGAATCGCCTTTCAATTCATAGCGCAGCGAGGTGCAATGGCAGCGAGGATTCTCGATGGAACCAGGACGGCCGGTGAGATCCGCGCGGAAGTCACCGCCCAGGTGCAAGCGCTAGCGTTGTCAGGCGTGCGGCCCGGGCTCGCCGTCGTGTTGGTCGGGCACAATCCGGCCTCGGAGGTCTACGTTCGCGGCAAGGTGAAGAGTTCCGAAGAAGTCGGCCTGTACAGCGAACAACACACGCCTCCGGAGAGTGCGTCCACCGAAGAGCTGCTGGCGCTGATCGCCGACCTGAACCGGCGCGACGAAATCGACGGCATCCTGGTGCAGTTACCGCTGCCGGCGCACGTCGATTCGAAGAAAGTGCTGCTGGCGGTCGATCCTGCCAAAGACGTCGACGGATTCCATCCCGTGAATGTCGGCTACCTTTCCACGCAGCGTCCGGGCCTGGTGCCGTGCACGCCGGCGGGCGTCATGGAGATTCTGAAGCGCAGCGGGATTCCGGTCACCGGGCAGGAAGCCGTGGTCGTCGGGCGTAGCGACATCGTCGGCAAACCCGTGGCCATGCTGCTGCTGAATCAGAATGCCACCGTCACCGTCTGCCACTCGAAGACGCGCGATCTGCCCGGAGTTTGCCGACGCGCCGATATCCTGGTGGCGGCGATCGGCCGCGCAGGCATGGTTACTCGCGACTATGTGAAGCCGGGAGCGACGGTGATCGACGTCGGCATCAACCGCATCACCGACCGACAAGAATTCGACCGCCTATTCGCCGGGAATAAGAAACGCGAGGAAACATTTGTGGCTAAAGGGTCGACATTGGTAGGTGACGTCCACCCCGAGGTGACGGAAATTGCAGGCGCTATCACGCCCGTTCCGGGAGGCGTAGGCCCGCTGACCATCGCGATGCTGATGGCCAACACGGTGAAGGCAGCGAAGCTGCGACGCGGAATTTCAACATGAGCACCCATTGCTAAAGCTCGGCCTTACTGGCGGCATCGCGAGCGGCAAATCCGTCGTGGGGGAGATGTTTGTCAAACTCGGAGCGCACCTGATTCAGTCGGACGCCGTCGCACATGCGCTGATGCAGCCGGGCTTGCCGGTCTATGAAGAAGTCGTACGCCGCTTTGGCCCGGAGATCCTGAATTCGGACGGAAGCATCAACCGTTCGCGGCTGGCCGCAGCTGCGTTCGGTACTGTCGGCGGTGCGCCTTCGCGCATTCAAGAACTCAACGCGATTGTCCACCCTGCCGTAATCGCGCACGAAAACAAATGGATGGAGGAAATCGGGCGGCGCGATCCGAGTGCCATTACCGTCGTCGAAGCTGCCCTGATTCTTGAAGCGGGCGTCGCTGGGCGTTTCGACCGTTTAATCGTGGTGACGTGCCATCCTGAGCAGCGCGTTCAACGGTTCGCCCGCCGCATGGGAATTTCGGAAGACGCTGCCCGCGCCGAGGTGGCGCGCCGCATGGCTGCACAGATTCCGGATGAAGAAAAAATCGAGGCTGCGGATTTTGTGATTGATAACTCTGGGTCGCTCGATGCAACCGAGCGGCAGGTGGAACGTGTCTTCCACTCATTGCGCCCGAGCGAAGAGCCTTCCTAGTTTTGTTTGCGGCTCGGCATCACCAGCCACTGCAATACGGAACTCACCAGGCTCAGCATGACGGCGCCGATCAGAGCCGCGATAAAGTTTCGCACGTAGAATCCCTTCACCAGCGCCGCCGCCAACTCCAGCATGAGCGCGTTGATCACGAACCAGAACAAGCCGAGAGTTAGAATCGTCAGCGGGAAGGTAATGATCTTCAGCAGCAAGCCAAGCGTTGCGTTGACCAGCCCGATGACCAGAGCCGCGATCAAGGCTGCCCCGGGGCCGCTTACATAGATGCCCGGCACGATGTGGGCCACGATCCACACCGCCAGGGCGCTTAAAACCCAGTGGAGCAGAAGACGCATGATGAGCCTCCTCAAATGATGATTGGACACTATACACGTGAAACCGATTCAGAAGACCGTGATTCACGGACCAATGGCGTCGAAGACCAACGCCGCGCGGCTGCTTGACCAGATGGGAATCCGCTACGAGTTGCGCGAGTACGAGGTTGATCCTAACGACTTGGCTGCGGAAACAGTTGCCGCCAAAATCGGACTGCCGCCGGAGCAGGTCTTCAAAAAATGGGTGCCCGTGGCGACCGCAACGGGATTGTTATGGCGGTGATCCCGGGCGATCAGGAATTAAATCTTAAGGCGCTGGCGGTCGCGGCGGGAGAAAGAAAAGTTCAGCTTGTCCCGGTGAAAGAGCTGCAAGCGCTCACCGGCTACATTCGCGGCGGCGTGACCGCGCTCGCGGCCAAGCGGGAGTTTCCTGTGTACGTGGACGAAACCATCGAGCTGTTTGATGTGGTTTCTATCTCGGCGGGCGTTCGGGGATTGCAGATTCTGATTGCGCCTGCCGACTATCTGCGTGCGACCAAGGGAAGGGTTGCGGCGATTGGACAGCCGAAGAAGCACAATCCCGAATGAAAAGCCAGAATCCAGTATGCTTGGGAAGAAACCAGCATACGGGAGATCAAGCATGAAGATACCTCTCGCTCTTCTTCTCGCTGCGTTACTTGGCCTCCAGAACGCTGATGCCAACAACGAAGGGCAGAAAAAATCCCCGTTTAGGGCAGAGTCTTCGGCTTATGTAATCGAGGGTAAGGACGCGTGGACCTTTGTCACCGAAAACCGTTCGTTTCGTTTCAGGGAGGTTTTGGGAGACAAGGGGACGTACGAAGCGCTCCTATTGATGGAAGAGACCTACCACAACGAGCATACGGACGGGATAGAGGGCATGCGGGGAACCGCCATCATCAAAGCTTGGGATGTAAAACCGGGTGGACAACGGGAGTTGCGGTGGACCTTGCAAGCCAAAGGCAACGAGGGAGAAATACAAGACCGTCTCTTTCGGCTAACAGAATGGGGATGCTGCGACCTTCCGACGGTCTATTCCTATTACAACATCCTGAACTCGAAGAAACTGTACGTTTCTAATCGAGAGCTGCTCAGAGTTTGGTATGGGAGCGGCCCACTGAATGAACGCTTTATAGGGTTCGGGTATTCCGTGATGGATAAGGAAAGCCAATATCCCCAATTGCAATACGGAACCGACAAGAATATGCTTCAGCGTTTCTCCGTCGTTTCTTCAGCGGAATATTACGAGGCTCCTGAGGTAT
>JBAVAA010000709.1:0-2335 GCA_049585515.1 Terriglobales bacterium
TACCTGTCACGGCCCCATCGATAAGATGCCGCTGACGTACCAGTATGCATCGCTGCAGATGGAATACTGCCTCGACTGCCACCGCAACACCGAACAATATCTGCGTCCGCGCGAGCAAGTGTTCAATATGCGCTATGAACCTCCGGTGGACGACCCGATGGGCAAGCACGACGTCTCTTTTGATGGCAAGGAATACGACAACCAGATCGAACTCGGGAACGCTCTGAAGGCAGCGTATAAGGTGCGATCGGTCAAAGACATTACCAGTTGCAATACCTGCCATCGATAGACGTGCAGGAGTTAATTTTGAGTACTGATGGCCAAAGGCGAGAGCTGATTTTGACGAAGAGCATGGACGAGCACAAACCAAAAGCGGCGGGAAGCGAGGTCTGCCCCAGCAAGCGCAAGCAGCTTGATCTTGCGACGGTCAGGGAGCAGATCGAGGAGACCACCGGGCCCGAATACTGGCGCAGCCTGGAAGAACTGGCGGGCAGCGAAGAGTTTCAGGAGATGCTCCACCGCGAGTTCCCCAAGGGCGCCTCCGAGTGGCTTGACGACTTTTCGCGGCGCGGCTTCCTCAAGACCATGGGAGCGTCGCTCGCGCTGGCCGGTTTGACCGGTTGCACGCGCATGCCGAATACCGAGATCGTGCCTTACGTGAGGCAGCCGGAAAATGTTATTCCGGGACGCCCCATGTTTTACGCCACCGCCTTCACGCTCGGGGGTTACGCCTCACCGATCCTGGTTGAAAGCCAGATGTTCCGGCCGACGAAGGTGGAGGGCAATCCGCAGCATCCGGCCAGCCTCGGCGGCACGGATGTCTACGCGCAAGCCTCCATCCTCGATCTTTATGATCCCGACCGGGCGCAGAACATCACTTACTTGGGGGATGTCCGGTCGTGGAACGCATTCGTGGATGCTCTTCGCGGTCCCCTGAGTGCGGCGAAGAGCATGGCGGGCGGCGGCGTTCGTATTCTGACGCAGACGGTTACGTCGCCCACGCTGGCGGCGCAGATTCGCGATTACCTCGACGCGAATCCGCAAGCGAAGTGGCATGTCTACGAACCGCTCAGCAGAGATAACGCGGTCGAAGGCGCGAAGATGGCTTTCGGGGAGCCGGTCGAGACGCGCTACGATTTTTCGAAGGCCGATGTCATCGTTTCGCTGGACGCCGATTTCCTCTACGCCGGATATGCGGGCTTCGCGCGGTACACGCGCGATTTCGCGGCGCGCCGCAATCCTGATGCGAACATGAACCGGCTGTACGTGGTTGAGAGCACGCCGAGTTCGACGGGGATGAAGGCGGACCATCGGCTGCCGTTGCGACCTGCGGATATTGAAGGCTTTGCTCGCGCGCTGGCGAGTGCAGCCGGAATAAGTGCCGAAGGCTCAGTAACGGGCGAGGAACAGAAGTTTGTCGCCGCGCTAGCGAAAGACCTGCAGGCACACAAGGGCTCAGGCATCGTGATCGCTGGCGATCATCAGCCGCCCGTCGTTCATGCGCTTGCCCATGCTCTCAACCGGACGCTCGGCAACGTCGGCCAGACGGTCGTTTACTCCGAGACGGTCGATGCGAATCCCGTAAATCGCAATGATTCGCTGCACGCGCTCGTCGAAGACATGCGCGGCGGCAAAGTTGACCTGCTCGTAATTCTCGGCGGTAACCCGGCCTATGATGCGCCTGCCGATCTCGAATTCGCTTCGGCGTTGAAATCGAATGCTGCCAACTTGAAAGTCTTTTTGGGCTCGCATCGCAACGAGACAGCCGAGCTTTGCCAATGGCACGTTCCGGAAGCGCACTATTTGGAGTCGTGGAGCGATGTTCGCGCCTACGACGGTACAGTCAGTATTATTCAGCCGCTCATCGAACCGCTCTACGGCGGCAAGACCGCGCATGAAATGATGGCCATCCTCGCCGGCGAGACGGACATGTCGGGACACGAGGTCGTCCAGGCTCACTGGCAGAAACAGCACACGGGCGCTGACTTCGATGCTTTTTGGAGGAAGTCTCTGCATGACGGCTGGGTCGCCGGCACGACTTACGCGCCGAAAAATGTCGCGCTGAAGGGCAATATCCCGGCATCGCAGTCGCAGTCCGCGCAAATCAACGGATATGTGCTCAACTTCCGCCGCGACCCTTCAATCTACGACGGACGCTTTTCAAATAATGGCTGGCTGCAGGAACTTCCAAAGCCGCTGACCAAGCTGACCTGGGACAATCCGATCATGATCGGCCCCGCCATGGCCGAGCGGATGAAGCTGAATTTCAAAGATGTTGCCGAACTCGAATTCAACGGAAAGAAAGTGAAAGGCGCAGTCTGGATTCAGGCCGGCT
>JBAVAA010000710.1:0-2971 GCA_049585515.1 Terriglobales bacterium
GCGAGACTTCACGGGATCGACGGGCGTGTTCTCAATTGTGTTTGAGCCACGCTTCAGCAAAGCGCAGGTGCATGCATTTGTGGACAAGCTGGAATTGTTTGAGATTGGCTACAGCTGGGCGGGGGTAACCAGCCTGGCCGTTGCGTACGATTTTCACAACACGCGCGGACGCCCCGATTATGGGCACCGCATCGTCCGGCTGAATATTGGTCTTGAGGATGTGAACGACTTAAGAGAAGATCTCGCTGCGGCACTGGAGGGTATGGCTGGCTAGCTCCAGTGCGTTGGCGGGGATCTAGTCCCTCGCCCGGTTCTTAATCCAGATAGGCGAACCCAAGAAACCGAACGCCGCGCGAATCTGGTTCTCAAGAAATCGCTGATAGGAGAAGTGCAGCTTCACGGCTCGGTCGGTGAAGAGCACAAACATAGGGGGCGCAACGCCCGCCTGCGTCATGTAGAGAATCTTCACGCGCTTGCTTACCGGAACGGAGGCGCGGTCGAAGTCAACCGTCCTGAGGAAGCGGTTCATCTCGCCGGTGGTGATGCGCTTGCGCCGCTCAGCCGCGACTTTCTCGATCAGCGGAAGAATTTTTTCCGTTCCCTTGCCGGTGTGAGCTGAGAGAAAGAGCACCGGAGCATAGCTCAAGAATTTCAGCCCGTAGCGTAGCCGCTCTTCATAGAGCGCCCGGTCCTGCGGGCGCTTGGCGTCTTGTATGCGAGCGGTTCGAGACTGGCTGATTGCGCGCTTCTCGCCGCTGACAACGAGGTCCCATTTGTTGACCACGATAATCACCGAGCGTCCGCTCTCGTGGGCATAGCCAGCGATGCTGGCGTCGAGATCGCTGACGCCTTCGGTGGCATCGACCATGAAAAGCACAATGTCGGCATCTTCGATATTCTTGCGCGCCATGACCACCGACAGCTTTTCGGCCATCAGCTTCGTCTTGCCCTTGCGCCGGATGCCGGCCGTATCGACGAAACGAATCTTGCGTCCCTTGTAGCGGATGACTTCGTCAATCGAATCCCGCGTAGTGCCGGCGATGGGCGAGACGATGGCGCGGTCCGTGCCCGTAAGTCGATTCAGCAGCGTCGATTTGCCAACATTCGGATGCCCGATGATGGCAACCCTGATTTCATGCGGCTCCTCGGGGGTTAGTGAGGTTTCCCCTGTGCTTTTCCCCGTGACCTCTGTGTCGCCTCTGGTCGTGGTTGACTGAGCAGGCAGCACAAGCAGAATGGCATCCAGCAGATCGTCGACGCCCCGCCCATGCTCAGCCGAAATCGGAAACAGATTCCGAATTCCCAGCCCATGAAATTCTCCAAGCAGTGAGTCCTGCTTGTCCGAATCCATCTTGTTGACGGCCAGAAAGAGCGGCTTGCCCGTTCGCGACAGCAACCGCGCCAACTCGCGATCGGGGCCCGCGATCTCGGTGCGCGCGTCGGCGACCATAACGATGGCGGCCGCTTCGTCGAACGCAACCTTGGCCTGCCGGAAAATTTCCGACGGTATGAAATCTTTATCGTCGGGAACGATGCCCCCCGTATCAACGACGCGGAACTCGTGTCCCCGCCATTCCACCTCACCGTAGAGGCGGTCACGCGTGATGCCGGGTTCGTCTCCGACGATGGCGCGCCGCGACCCCGTCAGATGGTTGAACAGCGTCGATTTACCGACATTGGGGCGTCCGACGATGGCGACGAGTGGGGATGGCTTATTTTTGCTCAAAGTGGCAGGTGAGTTACGAGGTCCATGCCGCTATTATAGAGACTCCGTGCCTCCCTCATCCCATCCCGTGTCTCCCACAGAAACTCGGCCATCCGAATTCTCCTTATACCAGTTCTTCGCGCCGGGCGGCGTGCTGGCAAAAACCCATCCCGCCTACGAGTTTCGGCGCGGCCAGTTGCAGATGGCCCAGGCGGTCGAAGAAGCGCTAGAAGAAAAGCGCCACCTGATCGTCGAGGCCGGCACGGGCACCGGCAAGACGCTGGCGTATCTGCTGCCGGTAATCCGCTCCGGCAAGCGCGTCATCATCTCAACCGGAACCAAGAACCTGCAGGAGCAGCTTTTCTTTAAAGATGTGCCGGCGCTTGAACGCGCGCTGTTCCCCGAAGGCGACCGCAAGCTGAGCGTCTGCTACATGAAGGGGCGCAATAATTATCTTTGCCGCAAGAAACTTTTCGATTTGACGGACCAGCCCGTTCTCAGCGGACTGGAGGAAATCGAGCATTACCGCGCCATCGCCGCTTGGGAGAAAACCACACAGACCGGGGATCGCGCGGAACTCGCGTTACTGCCCGAGACGAGCGCTCTCTGGCACAAGCTCGACGCGCGCGCCGACACCTGTCTCGGCCAGAAATGCAAGGACTACGATCGCTGCTTCATCACCGAGATGCGGCGGAAAGCTGCGGAGAGCGACATCGTCATCGTCAATCACCATCTGTTCTTTGCCGATCTCTCCATCAAACTAGAAGCCGAGGGCGCGCCCGATGCCGGTGTGCTTCCCGAGTGCGGCGCGGTGATCTTCGACGAAGCGCACGAACTGGAAGAAGTGGCCGGCAACTACTTCGGCATTTCGGTCAGCAACCTCCGGATGGACGAACTGGCGCGCGATGTCGAACACCTCCTCCAGCGCGAGAAGCTCTACACGCCGCAGATGTCGGGAGCGATTCAGTCACTGCGAGAGCGTTCGCAGCTTTTCTTTTCGCTGTTGCCGATGGGCGAAGGCCGGTTTGCCTTTGATTCCCGCCGCGAATTCCTTGAGGAAAACGGTGAAGAATTTCTCGCGCTCCAACAATCGCTGTACCGGCTGGGGGCGGAACTGGAGCAGCTTCCGCAGAAGCCCGAGGATGTCTTCGCGCTGGTTCGGCGAGCGCAGCAGCTGCAGGTGCAACTTGCCTTCGTTATGGAGAACGAAGACCCGAACACGGTTTTCTGGATCGAGCGCCGCGGCTTTCGTGGAGCGCCAGGCAC